>CAZEDP010000079.1:0-7004 GCA_964511035.1 uncultured Gammaproteobacteria bacterium | reverse complement strand
AAAGTCGCATTTTTGCCTATGAGTTCCCCTGCTTCCTGTTCAAAAAGCCCAATTTTTTTCCTTGCCAATTTTAAATTAATTCCCAAATTAAACATAATTTCTGCCTCAGACGGAAGCTCTTCAATAGGAGGAATAAAGTCTGCAAATACTCTTTTATCGGAAATTCCTATTAAATAATCGAAAGCCTCTCCGTATATTTTGCTTAGATACCATACTATGGGAACTTTCGGTTCTGCAAAACCATTTTCGACTGCGCCAATTTTACCTGACGTTTTGTTTATTTTCTTTGCAGCATCGTCTTGATTCCATCCCAGACGCAATCTGGCAAGCGTTAGTTTGTCTCTCAAATTTAATTCATTTTTATCTTTGGCAAAAAGCACGCAAATTCTGTCGCTCCTTGTCGTAGTACGCATACTGTTAAGACTTTTTATAGTAAGACCTGCAGAAACAGGTTTTGCTCCTGAAGAAACTACCCAATCACTAGGTCCTTCTTCAAAAAATGCCGCTAATTTTTTTGCCGCTTCAACAGATATCAATTTAGTTTTAATGATTTTCAACATTTCATCGGCATCTATTTCGCACTTAGCCGCTAAATCCTTATAGGATATCTGCTTCTCTCCAATATATTGGATAATCTTTTCAAATTTAATAATTTTCAACTTCATCAGCTGTAATCCATGAAAAGACATCCTTTTGAGTTTTAAAGCATCCTTAAACAGCATATTTCTCCTGCTTGCATTGTTTCGCACCGCTAAAAGAAACAATTTCGGTTGACTGTGTATGTAAGATGGAACAATTTTCATTTCGGTCTTTGCATTCTTAAATCATATTTTAAAAAATATTTAAAAATAAACAATAAAAAGTCTATGCGCAAAATATCAGAGTTCTATAAAAATTGGTATTGCCGATGGGGTTAAATAAAAAATGTTACAATTTCGTTGCAATTTTTTCGAAAATCAGAAAAAACTTTAAAGCGTATCCTCCAAATGACCGATACGAATATTACGAAACAAACAAATTCAGCAAGAGGAAACGAAATGGAAAAGACTAAAAGAGAACCGATTAAAAATATATCCGAGTCAGTATTTTTTATTTTAAAGGGTGCAAAAAAAAGAAGATCAATGGCAACAGCAAAAGCCAAAATGATACAGGGAGATCTTGGCGTTATTCCTCGTCTTACAGCAGTTAAGTAAAACAAACCAATTAAGAAGCATTATGACCTCTGCACTATGCAGAGGTTTTTTTTTGAAATTTGTTGAGCTGGTTGTAAAATAAATTCAACAGCATTTTATAGGTTAAATATTTTTCAAAGGTTATTTTATGATAATTTCATCTCACGGAACAATGGCGCTGGATATCGAGTTTTTACATATCCGTTGGTACGGGGTTTTTATTGCTCTGGCTTTTTTGTCGGGATTGGCTGTTAGTTATTCCATAGCTAAAAAATACAAAGAAGATAACGGATTACCTCCTGCAGAGCACATTATTAATTTGTCTTCCCTGCTTTTAACAGGGGCAGTTATCGGAGCCAGACTGTACTATGTTGTTTTTAACTGGTTCTACTTTAAAAATAATTTAGCTGAAATTCCAATGCTCTGGCATGGGGGATTATCTATACATGGAGCTGTTTTAGGCGGGATAACCGTATTGTATTTTTACGCCCGAAAATACAAACTTTCTTTTTTAAAGTATGCCGATATTTTGACTTACGGTCTAATATTGGGACAGTCCATAGGAAGATGGGGCAATTTTTTCAACTCTGAGGCTTTCGGAACGCCGACAGAAGGTTTTTTAAAACTGTACATCCCTCCGGAACACAGACCCCTGCCGTACGCAAACTACGAATATTTTCATCCCGCATTTATATATGAGTCACTTTGGAATTTATTAATATTCTTTTTCTTATTTTTCTATATGCGAAAAAGAACGGATTTAAAGCCCGGCATTATTTTCTCGCTTTATTTAATCTTATATTCGATGGGGCGATTCTTACTGGAAGACATCAGACTGGACACAATTTATATTGCATTTGGTCTGACTTTGGGACAGTTGGCAAGTATGTTAATGATTACCTGTGGTATTACGGTAATATGGCTTATTAAAAAAAATAATCAAGCTGTTAATTGAAGAATTTTTAGTAAGAATCATACAAATACAATCCGTTTGCATCGGGGCATGATTTTGCGTAATATAAAAATGTTTATAGAGGACTTAGAGCGATTTTTGCTGAAATAGAGTATTAAAAGAAAGGTGTTATATGTCAACATTAGTTAAGATTAAAGAGATGCTTAAATCTCAAAAAAATGACAGCACTTATTATGTACCCTCATTATGGCTTACAGGCACCGGTCAGGAAAGAGTTTTAGTCCGACCTGACCAATTTTATACCGAAATAATTGATGAAATACTGGCTTGTTCCGATTCAGAGAACAACTATAATAAATCCTTATCGGCAATAAAATATGAAAGCCACTCATTCGGCGGCGACTGGACTCTAAAATCTTCCATTTATAACATATTCGTGAGGCTTACAACTTCGTTTGACCATAACAGTGACGGTTTAATCGGCGGTTCAAAAGAAGATACCACACTTAATACAGAAGGAATACGAGAAAGCGGTACATTTCTTAAGAGCATAGCTCTTCTGCCTTACCTGAAAAAAATGGGTGTAAATACAATTCATCTTTTACCGATTACATCAATAGGAAATGACGGAAATAAAGGCGATTTAGGTTCACCCTATGCCATAAAAAACGCTTATGAAATAGAAAGTAATCAAGCGGATACTCTGATTAATATGTCCGTTGACGAACAGTTTAAAGCCTTTGTAGAAGCGGCTCATATTCTTGATATGAGAGTGGTTCTGGAATTCGTTTTCAGAACGGCTTCAAAAGATGCCGACTGGATTAAGAAACATCCCGATTGGTTCTACTGGATTAAAAAAGAAGTAACCGACGCGGAATTTACTTCGCCTGAATTCAGCAAAGATGAACTTGAAAAAATCCTTAAGATACCTGAAGGTAAAGGCGAATACTTAGCTCCGCATAAGGCTTATAAGGATTTTTATTCAGCTCCTCCGAAACCCGAAGAGATTGTTTACGAAAACGGAAAATTCATCGCAAAAACAAAAGACGGCGAGCTTAAAATTCCCGGAGCATTTGCTGACTGGCCGCCGGATGATATTCAGCCGGCATGGGGAGATGTAACATATCTGAGAATGTACAACTATCCTTATGAAAGTCCTGAGAATTACAATTACATCGCATATAACACTATCAGGTACTATGACCCGAAACTTGCATCAGCAGAAAATGCTAACAAAGAGCTTTGGGATATGATTGTAAACATAATACCCCATTACCAGAAAGAATTCGGCATTGACGGAGTTATGATTGACATGGGACATGCACTTCCGAGCGAACTGAAAAAACGTATGATTGATACCGCAAGAAAACTTGATCCTGACTTTGCTTTCTGGGATGAGAATTTCAGAATCCTTAAATCCAGCAGAACAGACGGGTATAACTCGGTAATAGGACATACTTGGGCAACCGAAGTTGAAAAAGACGGTTTAAAGAGAACTCTCGAAGAAACAACCGAAGAACTGCCCCTGCCGTTTTTTGGTGCCGTAGAAACTCATAACACACCAAGAGCAGCTTCGAAAAAAGGCGGGACTTTGTTCTCAAAACAGGCGTGGGCTGTTAACAGTTTTCTGCCGAATTCAATCCCCTTCTTGCACGGAGGATTTGAACTCGGTGAAGTTATGCCCGTCAATACAGGTTTGTGTTTTACGCAGGATGAACTTAAATATTATTCGGATAAGAAACTGCCTCTTTTCTATCAAAGTTCCTACAATTGGTTAAGCAAAGACAACGTAGTCGGATTTGTCCGGAAAATTGCGCAAATAAGACAACAAAATAAGGATTTTATCATCTCCACCAATCCCGACACTATTGAAATAATTGAAACAGGGAACGAAAATATACTCGCATTCAGAAGAAAATCCTTATATGACTACACCAAAACTTTGACTGTCATTTTGAATACAGATTTTGAATCTTCTCAGAGTACCGAAATCAAATTGGATAACAGCAAGAAAGAGCTTTCGGAAAAAATAACGGGAAGGATTTACAATCTGCAAAGCGGCAATTTATCCTTGAATCTTGATAAAGGTGAAATCCTGATTTTCTGATAGTTTTAATGCATTAATAAAAGAAGCCGAACAAAATGTTCGGCTTCTTTCTTTAAAATTATGTTTACTTATTACACTATATCGTCGTCTTTACGTCTGTGTCTTGAGAAAAAATATGCTCCGGCAATCCCTGCAGTTAATACTCCAAGCGCGGAGATAAACTTAAAGGTCTCTTTGCCTGCAGCTGCCTCCTGATCTTTAAGATCAAGCTCAAATGTTCCGTAAACACCTGATGCTTTCGCCGCATCGTCTGTTTCTCCCAAAGTTGTGAGTTTTATCCCGTTTACATTGTTCATATCATATTCTTCAGTCGTAAGTTTTCCGTTATCATCCTTTAAGAGAGCAACATCTGCCGCTGAAAGTTCTTCAACGGAAACATATCCGTCATTGTTAGTATCAAGCTCTTTTAACTCTTTGAAGAGGGAGGATTCCGTATCGGTAAAACCGAGTATTTCTTCAACTCCGTTAAAAATGCCGTCACCGTTTTTGTCTCTTACAAACACATAATTGCTTCCGTTAATTTTGACCTCATAAGGGTCACACATCAGCTTGCCTTCTTCATAATATCTTCTGTGTATTTCATCACCCGCACTGGACTTGAAACTGTCGCTGAGACCGTATTTAGACTGATATTGAGGGAAATACCAAAATATACTGCATAATAATGCATCTGAAGAAACTCTTAAATCAGGATCAATTGCTTTTACGCCGTATTCACCGAGGTTTGCAAAAAATCCGACATTCTGGCAGGCGTTGCATCCGTTAATAGGCGGCCAAGGTTTTATGGTCGGAGGTTTAGGCGGAGTCGTATGATGCGGCGGCTCTTTAACTTCATTTGGCGGAGTTTCAACTAATTTAATCGGCGTTACAGGTGTTTTATAAGTCGGAGTATTTTGCTCCACAACCTTATAATTAGGCTCCATTGGATTTACTTTAATTTGAATACTTTTTTGAGGCGCAGAGTCGGCAATTTTCTGAGAAATATTTTTTGAATAAGGCGCTATCAGAGGCAAAGCCGCAACCGCAACAAGCCCTCCGACAACAAGGTACTCAACTAAACTTTGGGATTTAATTTTTAGCATTATATTCCCTCCATGTAAGACTTTCTTGAATTATTTTTAAATTTATTTTTATTTTGAGTTTATTATTTTATATGAAATTTCAAAATATATATAAATTATAGCATGCGGATCATGGTTTTGCCAAGAAAACCCGCTTAAAAATTCAGATTTGTAAAGAAACTATAACCAACCCGATTCTGCGACAAAGGACGGATTGAGAGGCATTGTTTCGGTTAGAAGATTTTTTGCAGCTTTTGCTATTTCTAAAGAAATTTCCGAGTTCATATTTAAATGGATTGTCTTAAAATCAACTTTTGTCTTTCCTCTGTTATTGTTAATTACGGACGAATTGTTAATCAATTCTTCCAATTGGGAATTTGAAAAGTCCAAATCAATTACGCTTGCTTTATTAAAATTGATTGAACCGTCAAAATTGTACTCCTTATCAGCAAATACCTCACCTGCCGTCCTGATGTTTGTAATTTCCTGAGTCGTTTTTAAAATTTCACCCGAAGCACACACGAAAATAAGCCAGGGGTCAAATTTATCTATTGCTTTTGCAATGTTGACGGAAGTTTCTAAATCTGTTGCGGCTTTTTTATAAAGCGCGCCGTGCGGTCTGACGTGTTCGATGCTGATATTATATGACTTTGCAAGTGCGCTCAAAGCCCCGAGTTGATAAACAACCAAAGCCTCAAGTTCTTCAGCGTCAAAAGCCATATCCCGATAACCAAATCCCTGTATATCAGGGTATCCTATATGTGCCCCGACAGCCAAATTATTTTCCTTGGCTTTTTTTAAGGCATTCATAATTGTAACAGGATCTGCGCTGTGCGAACCGCAGGAAATGTTCACCGAACTCACATAAGGAAGCAGGCTGAATTCAACGTCATTTTTATAGATACCGAAACTCTGAGCAAGATCGCAATTTAAATCGATACAAATTTTTTTATCATTGCTGTTATTTTTTTTGCCGGCGGATAACTGCATTTTATTCCCTCAAACATACTGAATTACAAACATTATAATACGAATGCCCCGATAATGGGAAATTCAGTTTTTTACATTTTTCGGGAACAAAAATGTAAATTCGGCATCTCTATAAATACAACTCCTTAACACTTTACTCCCCTGCGTTGGGGATTTTTTATATTTTAAAACAAGTTAAGAATTTGTTTCCTGTTTTAATTCAGGGTGGTAAAAAGTGCTTTGGGATATATTATTTTTCAAATCTTCAATTACTCTGTCCTTATATAAACCAAACGCCTGTATTCCGGTATCGTATAAACCCAAAGGGCTCCAGCCTTTTTTATAAGAATCCATATAAGTTTGATATGTCATGCTTTGTGATGATGACCCATTTTCACCCATAAAAAGTTCGGGTCTTTTTTCGCTTAATTTTCTGGTAAAAGTGTCTTCATTATAATAAGCCTGAGATTCTCTTGTATCTTTATCAGGCTCATCAAACTGCAAGGAATGGCTACCTTCGTGGGTTAAGGTACTGGCTATTTCTCTAGGCGGTTCTGTTTGCAACTCATTAAGACTTACATTTATATAACCTTCATAGTTTTTCTCAGAAGCATAAACACCTTCATTACTGTAATAGACAGTCTGGCTTGACTTATATCCGCCATTACTTGTAGCTATATTTTGCACTCTTATTTTATCTTCTTTAACTGCTTTAATAATTTCATCTCTGCCAATGTCCCCGTAGGTTTCAAACCAGCCAGGCAAACAATCCTTTTCTTCAA
>CAZEDP010000078.1:0-7137 GCA_964511035.1 uncultured Gammaproteobacteria bacterium | reverse complement strand
GTACTCTCCTCGAAGCTCTTTTTACTTATGAAATTTCAACCGAAGTCAATAAAGTCGGGGATGAAGCCGAATTAATAATTCCGTCCGATATGACCTGCGGAGATTTAACTTTGCTTGAAAAAAACACAAGACTTATCGGAAAAATAATAAAACTTCAGCGGGCAGTTCAGGGACAAAACGGCTATGTTCAAATTTTGCTCGATACTATCGTTTTTCCTGACGGAAGGGCGGACAAAATTCTGGCTCATATTTGGACAAAGGAAAATAACGGAATAATCGGCGGAGATTTTACCGAAAGGTCGAAATTCAAACAGATGCCTCATTATATTCAGGGTATTGGCGTTGTTGCTCAGGCTATCCCTACCGGTCCGAGGGTAATGGGGACAGAGACTTATATTTTAAGCGGCGCGCAGTTCAGAGTAGTGCTTGATGAGGATTTAAAAGTAATCCTGCCGAAAGAGTAAGTTTTGAGCCTACCGTATTTTAAAGTATGTTATAATGTAAATTCCAGTTATACGCAAAACTCTTGGTTTTGAGCCTACCGTATTTTAAAGTATGTTATAATTTAGTTCAAAAGTAATCGGTATAGCGTTATGTTTTGAGCCTACCGTATTTTAAAGTATGTTATAATCCGTTTGCCGTTATCATCGTAAAAGTCAGTTTTGAGCCTACCGTATTTTAAAGTATGTTATAATAGCCGGAAGCACAAATACACAGGTAACTGTTTTGAGCCTACCGTATTTTAAAGTATGTTATAATCATATGATCTTTGAGCCAAAAGAAATTTGTTTTGAGCCTACCGTATTTTAAAGTATGTTATAATAGTTGCTTCTTGCGTTGCAATAGGTATACTGTTTTGAGCCTACCGTATTTTAAAGTATGTTATAATATTCCAATAGGAGCATGGCATAAATCATACGTTTTGAGCCTACCGTATTTTAAAGTATGTTATAATAAGCCCAGAGAGTTCTTGAAACAACATTAAGTTTTGAGCCTACCGTATTTTAAAGTATGTTATAATGCTTTCAATCTGGCACTACACAATGCTCGTTTTGAGCCTACCGTATTTTAAAGTATGTTATAATGAACTTGAAGCAATGAGAGTAAAAGCATAGTTTTGAGCCTACCGTATTTTAAAGTATGTTATAATATTTTCGGTCGCTATAATATTCACCCTCTGGTTTTGAGCCTACCGTATTTTAAAGTATGTTATAATGTAATCATCAGGAGGTTCCAGTGAGTCCGGTTTTGAGCCTACCGTATTTTAAAGTATGTTATAATAAAATATTGTTGGTAGAAATCAAATATGTTTTGAGCCTACCGTATTTTAAAGTATGTTATAATAGGATATAATAAATCATTAGTTGTAATATACTTAAAAATACGATACTGCTCTTAACTGAAGTAGAAATAGATTAGCCCTCTGCTTGCACGGTTAGTAATGATTTCTACAAATATTTTAAAACAAAGTCACCAGAATGTCATCTGTTTTGGGGCATTTTCAGCAGGTTTTATTTTATATTTGGATTTTGCATACCCCGTAAACTGGATATTTACTGAGCTTGACCACTGTTTGTCGGTTATGAAAAATACGCTTATAGCTCCCGAAGGCGGAGCTATTCTTTCGATGTTTGCGATGTATTTTTCGGTTTTTTCGTACGAGACGCAGTTTCTGACATAAATCGAT
Source organism: uncultured Gammaproteobacteria bacterium (assembly GCA_964511035.1). Lineage (GTDB taxonomy): Bacteria > Cyanobacteriota > Vampirovibrionia > Gastranaerophilales > CAZEDP01 > CAZEDP01. Next base: position 5,450 of record CAZEDP010000078.1, on the reverse strand, counting down.
TCCTGAAGCATAAAATAGCCTAAGTTCAGCAGGTTTTTTCTAAACCTGTTTGCTTCTCTCATATCGCTTTTTTCTACGGTCGGAAGGTCAAAACAAACAAAAATCCATCCCATTCTAAATTTACTCTTCATTATCTGCATTACCTTTATCTGAATGCCAATAGTGGTTATTTAGGCTTGGCACAACCGCTTCATCAGGATTCAGGCTTATAAAGCTTTTTGTAACGCTGTTTACATATACGTCAACAGCATCCATAAGCTTGTTTGTGTATCCGTCCCAATCAATTCGGCACTCTCTCAAAGAATTGGACAAATACTTTGTCCAGCATTTAAAATCTTCATTTTCATAGCTTTCTTTTTCGTCTTCCGAAAATTTATACAGTATATATTCAACAAACCCCCTCATCGGCTCCATAAGGTCGTAGACCAGCGGCGCGCTGTTATATCTCTCTTTGTGATGTATCCCTAAACTGGGCAAAAGCCCGTGTATTAGTATAGACCTGTGAATTAAAGTTGCCATAACCGCGTAGCCGTAATTTAGAGCCTGATTGGCATAATTTTCGGCTCCTCTGTGTTCTCTTTTCTGCGGACAGCCCAGACCTTCAAAGTACCCTTGCCAAAACTGCTTTGCTATATTTGCCTCACTGACAAGATGTTTATTTATCAGTCTGTTCAGGTTATTTTCAATGCTCATCTCCTCAAGGATATAGAGATGATTTTCAAATTTCTTGCCGAGTATAACGTCCCACAAATCATGGCAAAAATCCTTATCCTGCTTTATCTGATTTTCAAATGCCTTGCTTCTCACAACCCGATCAAGACCAACGCTCCACCCTATCGGCTTATATTTGTTGTTGCAGTGAAGAATTACGCTGTCCTGCTCAAGAAGTCTCGCCAAACATTCATTTGTGAACAAAACACCCTGCGTACAGATTATTAAGGCTCTGACATCCGCTAAGGCAATTCTGTTTTCAGTATCATCGGGATATTTGCAGACCAAAAAACCCCTGTCAACCGACAGTATACTTCCGACACAAGTTATATGCACAATATGAAAACTCATGCATAATACATACCCTGCATCGTTGATTTATAAACATGTATTTAATGTTGTTTTTTTATAAAATTTCTTGTTGCAATGCCGAATTTTAATGCATTTTTTTTATCGAGTTTCTTGTCTCAATACCTAATTTAATCATCAATACACAAAGTAAAAAAACAAATATTGACATAACAATTTCTTGTATAATCAAAATCACGGTTTATTCGCGTCCTCGATTTGTTTTGATATAAAAACTATTAGGGCTATTTTTGTTGATGCTTAAAAGTATTTACACTGTTAAAAATCAGGTAAATTGTTCCTATACCCAACATAAACGCTACTACTATCGAAACAATTTCATATAAATTCATATTTCCTCACACAATCAATTGTTTTATGTAAAATTTGATTTCTTTATTTATTAAACCCACAGTGTAAATTAGAGCAATCCAAGCTGTACTGCCAATTATCAGCAAGATTAGCTCAATGAAGCTGTGAATATTGAGAATTAATGTTATAAGACCACCTGTTAAAATAATAAAAGCAGTCCATAAATTTTTCCTAATCTCAATATAATTATTGATTTCCTGTATTACATTTTCTTTTGCCATAAATTTTATTCCTGTTTCTGTTATTAATTATACATTTTTTTGTTGAATATGGCAGTATCAAACATTAATTTTTGCATATTTCAAACTTTGCTTCAACCAGTTTGGGTACTCTTGTTTCAACTTTTTGCCCATCTGGATTTTTTAAAGTGACTGGTCCATCCTTTTCAATAGAGAGATTGGTATATTTACCAGCTTTATGAATTTCTCCTTTGCTGTCTTTAAAATCCTTCGGAACACTAACAATACAGCTTGAATAAAATTTCATTCCGTTTTTATAGAGTTTTGCCCCCTGTTCTTTTAATTCTCTCTTAACTTGCATCAAACTCTGATTTGTATAAACAGGCTGTACTTTGGGTGTACCCTTTGTATTATAGAATATTATTTGATATTTATGCTGTTTCCCTTTTCTATATTGTCCTTTAGTTTTTCCTTTGCCAAGATCAAGCAACTCTCCAATTCTTTCTCTGCCGTTCGTATCGAATTTTGCTTCTTTCTCTTTCGTCGGCACAACAAATTTCAATTTTTCAACTTTGCTTTTCCTTGCAGGGTGGCGGTAATCTTTTATAAGCTCTTTCCATTCTTCTTCTGTAAGATATTCATTAATTTTAGTTTTCAAATCTCCTTTAATAGTTTCATCCCATATTTTTTCAATATCTTCGTTTAACCTTTTTAAATCAAACTTTTTTTTACTTTTTTCAGTTTTATAACCAATTTCAAATAGTTGTTTATTTGTCAGCACATAAACTTTTTCACAGTCGTTTTCAATTTTTATTCTTTTAGCATAAATAGTAGCGTCCAATGCCAATTCGCTTTTGTTTCTTTTAATTGTTTTCGGAATTACTTTTTTTAACTCTTCTTCGATATATTCGGGATTGAGTCCCTCGACTTCCCATTTGTACCTGCCGTCACGTTTCTGCACGGCTTTAAATTCTCTTGAATAACTTATACAAACGGCATCAAGGGCATGATGCTTGGGGTTGTCTCTGTTCTTTTTGGCATCATCGCCTAAAAATTTGTTCAAACCGTAAACATTCCTTATTTTTGATGTTTCAAGCCCGTTGCTTACGAAAATTTTTCTTTTGCTGTCTTCAACCTGCATGCCCCATTTGAAATGCAGCGAGGCTATTTTTTGAGCAAGTCTTGCTATATAAGCGGTTTCAGCAAGAGCGTTATAACTTTCAATCAGCTCATCGGCATTATCCGACAACAGCAGTTCTACTTTTTTCCTGCCCAGTTTGTCTTTTAATCCCTGAACCCTCGAAAGAAATTCATGCCATGTTTCTTTATTCCCGTTTTCTTTGAGCCATTGATAAGGCGTTCGCTCTCTTTTTTCCTGATTGGCTGTGTTCAGACACAATACTTTATTGTATACTGCATCATTTCCGCCTTGAGAAACAGGCGCGATATGGTCAACTTGGCATTTGTCGAATATATCATGAACATTAATATTTTCGCCTGTATATATACATCTGCAATCTTGCGACTTCCAAAGCCGCATTCTCTCTAAACCGCCTTTTGGAATGTCTTTCAACTCTTTTTGGAATACTCTTTTTAAATCTTCTTCTAAAAGTTTATTTTCTTTGTTGTTCTTGGTGTTATCGGCATTGTACTTTTCGATCCTTTTCTTTCCCGCAAAAGAATTTTTATCACCGTCACGGACAAATTCAATTATTAGATTATCAGGCTTTCCGTGTTCTTTTTCGAGCCTTTTAAGCTCGTTATAAAACCATGTCAGCCTGTGTCTTACTATCGGATTATTACAGCTCCCGATGACTTTTGCTATTTCGGCTTCGCTGTTTTCATAAGCCCTGACAAGTTCTTCGTTGCGGTCATCTCCGATGTGAATATTTTCCCAGCAGTCTCCGAGCCTTGAGAGCATAGTTTCGATTTCTTCTTTTGTGACGGGGTTATTGTTTCCATTTTCAATATACGGCTCAATATCAAATTCTAAAGGTGATTTACCGCTGAGAATCAGAGCTTTCAATATCTTCAAAGCAGGTCGGCAAAAACTCGAACGCCCTTCATTTCGTGCTTTTATCTCTTCAAATTCCATTTTTTTCGGGGGTTTATAGTTGCCTTCATTTTTCAAGAATTGTACAATTTCTCTTCTGTCGAGCTTATGTTTATCTTTAATATATTCTTTTTGGCTGTCAAAGAACCTTTTCAGCTGATCTGCCGTCAATGATTTTCTCTCTCCGTTAATATCCGTGTAGCGTAAATTTTTTAAATACATAAGAACGACATAATCGGCATTTTCATCAGAATTTGCCTTACAGACGTTCCTTTTCGGCATGAGAACGCATTTTGAAATAATCCTGTTGTTAAAACGGGGAATCTTTTGAGACAAAACCCCTTGTCTGTCCCATTCCTTGCCCATGTGTTTTCTGAATTCGGGTTTTTCCCAAGAGGCATAAGGCATTTTGCCTTCACCGTAAAGAAATTCATTTGTATCAATATTTTGCAGATTTGCAATCTGCTTTTTGGCATTATCGAACAAAATTCTTAATTCGTTTTCGACTAGTTCTCTCGGGGCAACTCGTCCGGCGGTTCTTGCAGGTTCGGCGTTATGATCAATTCGCAAAGAAAATTTTTCGGGACTTTCGCAAGACCATAACCCCATTACAACCGCATCGAAATAACACGGATAATGATAATTCTTATCGGTGATCAGTTCATTCAGAGCTTGAGTGTAAGCCGCCGCATCTTTTTTGTTCTCTTCGTCGTCCTTTTCTTCCTTCGTTTTTTCTTTTTGCTCTTGTTCGTTATTATCGGTATTATTTAACTTCCGTCCTCTTTTCCAAGCCAAATTTTCGTCATAGCCCCTTCTCTGAATTGCGCTGTGAAGGGCTTTATAAATCTGCCATTCTTCCAGAGGCATATTCTGCATTAGAGCAATTCTCAAAAGGCAGGATGTATAAATAGTTTCATCGTTTTTCTTCGGGAACTCTCTCAATAATCTGCTGTCATTTGAAGCCAAAGGCTCAAACCCTGCTCTTTGCCAGATTTCATTCAAGAATTTTTCTCTTGCTTTATGGGCATCACGGGTTCTTTTTGCCCTTCGTCTTTTGCTGTATTCTTCAACGCTTGCATAATCAGCATTTATGATAAGAGATTTTAGTTCTTTGATTTCGTCGCCTTCTCTGACGCAAATACCCATGCTTCCTTTGCCCAAGTCAAAAGCGAAAACCTTATTTTTGCTCATAACAACCCCTTTCCTTCATCAAAAATAGAATTTTTAAAAATATTTCTAATTCTAGTGAAAAAACAAGGTCAAGTAAATTTATCTTTGTGAGTATAATGTTTAGAAATTCAGACACGGGATTTTGCAGTTATTTTGTTAAATTCTTTAGGGCTTAGAAAGATAATATCGGGATTTGTAATTCCGTAGTTATCAAGAAGAATCAACAGGTCTTTAACCGTTATATCCTGATTTCCATTTTCAAGATTATGCAAATATTTATAGTTTTTGCCGAAGAAATTGCTGACTGCATATTGAATGCTAAAACCTGCTTCCTCACGGGCTGTTTTTAAATTCAAACCCATGCATTTTTTTATGTATCTGTCAGACGGCAAATGCCCGATGCTTAATATATTTTTATTTGAACTTTTTTCGGATAAACCCGTTATGAAACTGAAAGTTTCACCGTACAGGCAAGAAAGTTTGTACAAAATATGAGCTTTTGTTGAAACTCTGCCTGTTTCAATATTGGCGTATGATTTTGGATTCAAACCCAATATATCCGCAACTGTTTGGCGGCTTTGTGCCCGGGACATCCTCTGTTCTATCAGTCTTTGTCC
>CAZEDP010000077.1:0-7311 GCA_964511035.1 uncultured Gammaproteobacteria bacterium | reverse complement strand
AATTCCCGAAACTGTGCCCTTCCAACCCGCTTCCGGTGTTAAATCTGTATTGAAAAAGCCTTGTTACCAAATCTTCTTCATTTGCCAGAGCGGCAATGCAGTTTCTGATGTCGCCCGGAGGAAGAACGCCCATTTCTTCTCTCAGCCTGCCTGAGCTTCCGCCGTCATCACCTACGGTAACGATGGCAGTGAGGTTATTTGTAATATGTTTCAGCCCTTTCAAAATTGTTGATAAACCTGTACCTCCGCCTATTGCAACGATTTTAGGACCTCTGTTCAGTCTGCGTCTGTTGTATAAGTGTTCGAGAATATGAGTTTTTTCCGAAGGGTCAATTGCGTCTACAATGGATGTATTCGCTTTTTTCCAACCGAGTAAATAAATCAATATTCCCGACAGTATGACCAGAGCCCCGCTTACTTTGGGTGTAGAGCTTTTTGCTACTGTTCTTACGACTTCGATGGACTGATTAATCGGATGCAAATCAAAAATAATTGCAATGCCGATTCCGACCAAAATCGTTCCGAGAACAGTTAATAAGAACCACCTTTTTATTTGCAATCCGGGCAAAAGCCAGGTAGCCATTCTTGAAACTTTTTTATATTTTCTGAATTTCACTTTTTAACCTCGTGTGTTAGAAATTTTCAATGATGATTAAGCTTTTCAACTATTTATTATATTACCAAGAAAAATAAATGTCTTTTTTTACTTGAAAAATAATTTGAAAAAATAAAAAAATTGCAGATTCTTTTGCCAATCAAAGAATTATCTCTTTGCTTTTCGAGCTGTAAAGCTCATTAAGCCTTCTTATGTCATTCTCCGAAAGGTTTTTGTTGTTTATACCGCGGTGGTGCATAACGTCTTTAGAGCTGTTGCTGTGATTTAACCCCAAAACATGCCCGATTTCGTGAACCGCTGTTCTTCTGACTCTTTCGATTCTTGCTTCGGGAGCTGCCATTGCGTCAATTATGGGATAAATCAATACGGTTATTTCTGCTCTGTCTATTTTATTTCCTGCTGTTTTCAGGTTGCTGTGCCCCGCCTCATATTCCCGTCCCAGTGTAGCGGTATTTGACCATTCAATGATTATATCGGCATTTGTCAGGTTATAAATTTTTTCAAACCTTATAATTCCCGCTGATGCCCTTTCCCAAGGCGAAAATGCAGTTTCAACAGCTTTTTCAAATTCTTTAAGATAGTTTTCATCCGTTGGGAGAGGGTTTATGAAGAACTTAAGCGGGATTCTCTCCAAATCCCATTTAGGGGATTTTGTCCCGTCTTTTTCGTTTTCTTCCCACTGAGACAGCTCATCAATTAAATCGGTTTTTTTGTTGTCAGAAGATGGGATTAAATTCACGCTGCCTGTTTTCTCACCGATTTTATTCGGTTTGATTAGGAAATTATAATTATTTAGGTTTTCTATTTTCATAAAAATTTTTCAAACATTTTTGTTCTCGCATAATTCTATTATTGAATTTTAAAACCCTTAATTAATCGGGTATCTAAAGTATTTGAAATTAATGAGAATTATTTTTTTAAAACCACGCAATTTTTTTTATTTTTTGGTTTTATATAATCAAATGAAAGTTCTAAGGTTAGATAATGATGAATGTGAGAATTATTAATACAAACAATAACATTGGATTTAAGTCTAATCAAGGCGTGCTTAAAATTATTGGACAGAATAAAAGAAACTTAGATATAGAATTATTGCAGGTGGAGTTGTACACTATAAAGAATACACCTGATTTTGCCTTAGCCATTAGGTCATTATCCGATGAATGGAAAAAGTTTTTATTAAAACTGACTGATCCGACAGGTTTAATAGAAAGATTCAAAGAAGCTGGAAGCGATATGAAATCAGCTCAAGAGATTTTCGAAAAACGAACAAAATGCCATGCTGTTTTGAAAGAAATTTTAAATGGCTGAATCAAATGAAAGTTCTAAGGTTAGATAATGATTAATGTGAGAATAAACAATACCTACGATAATTACAAAGTTTGTTTTGGACATAACAAAGGTGTCCTTGAAGCTGTTGAATCTCTTAAAAAACGAGTAACCTCAGAAAATGTTCAAGAACTACAGGCGCAACTCCAAGATGTTGTATTTACACCCGATTTCATTGAAGAAATTTGTAAATTACCTGATCATTGGAAAAAAGTTTTAATAAAATATGCAAGTCCAAAAGAAATTCAAGACGGATTAAAAAGAATTTTTGGTATGAAGTAAATTATTTTCATTAATAAAAAAATTGTTTAATTTCTTTTGAGCTTCTTTTGAGCTGTAAACTCCTGCAACAGAACCAATCCCCATGCCTAACAGCGAATACGCGGGTCCTTTTCTGGCAAACATCGCCCCGACTAAACCTATTCCGACAATTATTGATGCGACATTTACTGACGATTTAAGAGTTTGGACAGCCCCTTCTTTGGCTTTATCGTTTATGTTGTGTACATTATTTACTTTTTTTATTATATTCGGCAGTTCTAATATACCTAGAGCGAATACACTTATTACAGGAATTCTTAAAAGAGCTCTTCCAATCAATCTCGAAAGAGATTTTCCTTCAACTTTTAATGCAAAAACTTCAACTTCCCTGATGATTGATTTGCCAGATTCATCCGTAGTTACTTTAGGTACAAATCGATTGGTCGGTTCTGAATTAAGTTCATTCAAATTAAACTTAAAATGTTTTTCTAAAAAATTACCGAACTTTGTTTCATTTAACGGCACATCAGCTTTATGAAGATAAACCCCGACTTTGCCCATTTTGTTAACTATCGGTTCTAGTGCTGTTCCTCTGAAGAAGGAAAACGGAGCCTGACAATTCTTGTAATCATAAGAAGGAAGTTTGCCTTTGAATACCTGTTTATATGCATCTTTTAAGTCTCTCGTATCTTCCGGCAGATTTACTGCCATTAGTCCTAATAAACCGGCAGCTTTTGCATAATTGCCGTCATCAATATTGTCCGGCACTGATGAGATTCTTCTTATGGGGATTATGGGACTTAATGCCGAAAATACGGTTTTTGTTTTGTCTTTATTGTTTTCTACAAAACAATCCAGCTTATTTATATCGTTTATAATCTCATTTTTAACAGCAGTAAAAGATTTGTAATCCCTACAAACCTTAGATTTTTCATCTGTCAGTTTTTCTTTTTTCTCTAATTCCTTGCCGAAGGTTATTTTGTCTGATTTGTACCTTTCAACGGATAATTGAGAAAACTGCGGATACAAACGCCTAATTCTATCTTCCAATATGCTATGCCTTCCCTTTAAGAGATAGTTTCTACTTATTAAAAAACATTCTGCAAAAGCTTTTTACGGAAATAATCAAAATTCGTTACAAAAATAAAGACTTTTTGGCAATTTTTTCTTTATTTAGTTTTTATATTGCATTTAATGAAATGGAGCTTTTACAAGCTCAAATACTCTTTTTTAAGAATAACCGCATCATCTTCCATAATCGGGCTTTCACAAATGAGAGCCCCTTTTACGTTAAAGGCTTTAAATGCCTTGAGTAAATCCTTATAATTAAAATCCGATTCATTTAGCATAAGATGATTTTTTTCCCCTTTAGCTCCGTAATTTATGCCCTCTACGTGAGCGTGGAAGTTATTCAGGGCATTTTCTCCCAATTCTTTGCCGATTCTTTCAAAAATATAGGCAAATTCGTCATAAGTATTGTACCTGCCGCCGAATCGGGCATGCATGTGTGCAAAATCAATACACGGAAGCACCATGTCATTTTCTTTTGACAGCTTTATTATTTCGTCCAAATCGCCCCACTGGGTTGCTTTGCCGGTGATTTCAGGTCTAACCCAGATTTTTATATTCTCTTTTTTTAGAGTTTCTGTGATTTCGTCCATTTTTTTCTTAACTGTTTTGAAAACTTCTTGTTTGTCTTTGCCCATATAAAACGCGGCGTGAAAAGTTATGCTGTACCCGCCGAAGGCATGCGCCACTCTTGCCGTATCAAGTATCCGCTTGACGCTCGCCTGCATTTTATCTTCTTCTTGAGCATTGAGGTTTATATAATAAGGTCCGTGAGCGGTGAGTAGCAGTTTTTTATCTTTTGCAATTTTATTGACTTCCTGTTGAGTTGCGCTGTTCATATTGACGCCGTGAACGAACTCAACTTCCATGCCGTCAAGCCCGAGACTGATTAAATCCTCAAAAGCCGCTTCATATGTTCTGGGTTTTGTAACAACAGGAATACCTGCCGTGCAGAAATATAATTTTTCAGGTGTTTGCCGTTGCATTTTAGTTTTGTCCTTTGCCTGATTGAAATCAGCTTGCTTTAAGTGAAAATCTAAAACCTAAACTGTGAAGAATAAGACTGAGCGTATTAAATCTGGGATTTGTCTTGTTTGTTAATACCTTATACAAATTTTGACGATTCAGCCCTGTTTTTTTGGACAACTCGCTTACCCCTCCTTTAACTTCAACTATTCTGCGAAGAACAGTTAAAAAAGCTGCTATATTGTTATCTTTTTCATATTCTTCCAGAGCCGTTTCAAGATAAGCCGCAGATTCATGAGGATCATTTAAATTCAAAACCTCTATAACGTACTTATCATCAAAATTTCTAAATTCTTTCATTATAATTTCTCCTTATATTCTTTAAAATAGCTTTTGGCTTTTTTAATATCCTTGATTTGCGAACTTTTGTCTCCTCCGCACAGCAACAACAAAATTATTTTATCGACCTCTCCGTAGTAAATTCTATAACCTGCTCCGAAATCTAAACGAAGTTCATAAATATCATTGCCCAAAAATTTGTAGTCTCCGGAACATCCTGATTTAAGTCTGTCAACTCTGCTGATAATCCTTCTTTTGGTATTATTGTCTTTAAAAGAAGTTAACCATTCAGTAAAAGGCTCTTTACCAGTTAATGTCTGATAAATCTTTACAATTTTTTCATCGTTTGCCATATATAAAATTGTAGTTTATCTGCGACAATTATTCAAGCCTCATATTAATTTGTAAAACTTTTTATTATATTAATTGACATTTAAATTTTACTATTAATAATAAAAATAAAATAGGAGGAATCTACAGTGAGAGTTAATACGTTATCCTTTTCTTATGCAGTCAAAACAACAAGCCCGAAGCAGGAAGGAAAGCAAAATGTCAGTTTTGGTGCAGGTTTCAAAATTCCAAAAATGATACAGAAAATTTTAGAAAGACCGAATTTTTCAGCTTCTATGAAAGACGGCGAGATAATAGATGTCATTGGGGCAAGATATGCAGGTGTTAGGGAAGAATTAGTAGCTGAAATTTTAGGAGTTGGCGACGGAACAGTCTTAGAAACTGCTCAAAAACTTGTTAAGTCAGCTGTACATGACCTTCCTTCCGAGGTTGAAAAACAGGAATCTTTCTATTATTTATGGTCAACAAAACCTCATCAATTAACGGAAAATTATAAAATTCTCACAAGCATGCCTGCCGCAGACAGCGAAGTAGGAAAGGTTAATAATATCTCGCAGGTGTCATTAAGAACCAATCAAATAAAATATATTCCCTACGAAAAACTTGTGCAATTAGAGACAGATATGAGCAAATTAATTTTTGATAATTTGCTTATTCCGATGGATGAAAGTCAGAAGAAAATAGCAATAGCAGTATACTTGTATAAAGCAGTTATGAAAGAACTGCTAAGACGTTCTGACATTAGAGTCATTTATACTGACGGCGGGAAGCCTGAAATGCTGAGTTTATTCGGTCTTAAGCCCGGTGAAAAAATAGGCAGATTTATAGCTTGCGATGAACCTCATAAAATTTTAAGACCTGCTGAAGTGAAGAAATAAACCCGTGAAAATTGCTTCAATTATACCTCGCTCTTTGCAAAATCCTCTAATGCGCGTGAAGGCTCTTGCCGCTTTCCGCACAGCGGTAGTTTTACCTATGGGCACCCAAGAGAAGCGGGAATTAGAATTATTTGGATCTGTTGTTGAGGATCCAAAACTGCGTCAGTCAATTTTAGACGGTGTTATACTTCATAACAGCGGAGAGACAATACAAAAAGTTTTGCAGGTTATTAACTCAGCAATTAAAGATCTTCCGCTTGAAATAAAAAACAAAAAAGATTTCTATGAAGTTACTGATATGCAAGGCTTAATCAGATATTATGCCGACCGTGGCACTGCGGAAAAACTTAAAACATCAGAAGATAGCGTAAGAAAAGTTTCACTTAAAACAGACAAACTTGCATTCATTAGCTATGAAGACCTGCTGAAATTAAAAGAGCAAATAATCAACATAACAGCTCCCGCTTTGCCGTTTGAATCTTCTGACGCATTCAAACAGCAGGTTGTTTCCGTTTTTCTGTATAAAAAAATCGTTCAGGAAGTTCTTAGCAGGCAAAAAATAACCGGTATTTATACTGATGATATTTTTCATCTTAAACAAAGCCCTGATTACAACAGCATCAAAAATTTCGGACAGGTTATTATCTGTGATAACTCAATCTTATTAAGTTAAACCCTCTAGCCGCAAAAAGCCTGAACTCTTGCTTTTTCTTTCTCTGAAGCCGCAGACACCGCACAGTCTTCATCGGTTCTGAATGTTTTAATATTGTGTCGTTCTAACAATTCAAGGGTTTCTTTTGCAGGATGTCCGTAGTGGTTTTTTCCGACCGAGATAACGGCATATTCGGGTTTGAAGTACTTTAATAATTTATCATCAACAGTACTTTTGCCGCCGTGATGACCGACTTTTAAAACATCAACCGGAGGTTTCACGAATTGTCTGAGCTTATACAAACTTTGAGCATCGGCATCGCCCGTGAGTAGAGTTTTGAATCCTCCGTTTTCAGCGAGCAAAATGACGGATTCGTTATTGTCAGAGCCTGAACGGGACATTTTAAAAGCTGTAACATTGTAGTTTGAGCCTTGAGCGATTATTTCTTTTTTTGATATATGGCGAAGCGTTAATCCGTTCTTTTTTATGTATTTGTAAAGAGCAAAATATGCTTTACTTGATGACTTTTCACCGTTGTCATATATGATTTCAGGTTTTATTAAAGTCATCACATCAATTCCCCCGCCGATATGGTCGTCATCAGGGTGGGTAAATACAACCGCATTTATTTTTTGCAGTCCTTTTTCTCTCAGGTAAGGTACTATGGCAAATTTGGCATGAGAAAAATTGTCCTTTCCCTTTGCGCCGGTATCAACCAAAATCGTTTTCCTGTCCGGCGTTTCAATGACTATTGAATCTCCTTCTCCGACGCTTAAAAAAGTAATTCTTAAATTTTTATCTAAAAACCCTCTGAAAAATGCTAAAAATAGCGCAAAAATAATGCAAAATAA
>CAZEDP010000076.1:0-7320 GCA_964511035.1 uncultured Gammaproteobacteria bacterium | reverse complement strand
TTACATGACTTTATTCCCTCTTCCGGGCGAATATTACCACGATCGAAAAATCTTTTGCAGCAGTAAAATGCCTCACGACGGCGTTCACGGCGGTTGCGAACGCAACGGCGGGTGTTCCTGCGGCAAAGACCTCAGTGCTTTAGAAAAAATATCAAAAGAAATTGCTGAAGAGAAAGAGCTTCAATTAATTTAAAAGAGGGTTTTTCTTTTTATGCCAAACCAAAGTCAAGAAAAGAAAAGAATAGTTTCCTTCCCGCATGCGGGCAATATTTACATTCCCGTCAGCTCCATGCTTAAAACAATGGGGGCTAATATTTTGATTCCCCCTTATAACAATCAGGAAACGCTCACTCTCGGAACAAGACACAGCTCTGAAACAGTTTGTCTGCCATATAAACTCAATCTCGGGAATTACATTCAGGCTCTGGAAGGCGGAGCAAATGTTTTGTTGATGTTTCAGGCGCCCGGAACGTGCAGATTGGGTAATTATGCCGGCATGGCAGAAGCCAAACTGAGAGAGCTCGGTTATGACTTTGAAATGATTGTTTTTGATATGTATAAAGGAAAACTGGCGGAAGTTTCCAAAAAATTTGCTCTTGCTTCGGGAAGCGGAAATCTTCTTACGATTTTGAGCGGTATCAGGCTTGGGTTTGCGAAATTTTCTGCGTTGGATACGTTAGAAAGAGAGCTCTTTTACGTTCGTCCGAGAGAAATTGAGCAGGGCAAAGCCGAAAAAGTCTATAAAAAAGGCAGGAACTCAATTCATAATGCTCTCAGCGTGAGCGAAGTCAACCGGGCTTTGAGAACCACTCTCGAAATATTTAAAACAATACCTCTTGATAATAAAAAAGAAATAATAAAAATATTTATAACGGGTGAATTTTTTGTTCTTCTGGACCCGTTTACCAATATGGAAATAGAAAAAGAACTCGGGCTTCTGGGCGTTGAAGTCCACAGACAGGTTATGCTTTCGGATTGGACGGATAATATCCTGCTTCCAAAATGGCTGCATAAAAAAGAATCTCACAGGGAAAGATCTGTCAGGGTTGCAGGAAATTACATAAAAAGAGCGATAGGCGGAGACTGCATTGAGGCAGTCGGTGATGCTGTTTATGCGTCAAAGAACGGCATTGAGGGTGTTGTCCATCTCGGACCGTTTAACTGCAATCCCGAAATCGTAAGCCAGTGTATTCTCCCTCATGTAAGCCAGAGGGAAAATATACCGGTTATTTCTTTGATACTTGATGAGCAAACAGGACGCGCCGGTTTAATAACAAGGCTTGAAGCTTTTGTTGAGCTCATAAAAAGACGAAAGAAAAAATCAGAACAAAATATAAACTATACAAAAGAAAATGAGGCAGAATTAATACACATATCCGGCTAAATTAACGGAGGAATCTTTAACTATGAAAATCGGAATACCAAGAGCACTGGGCTATTACATATATTATCCGTTCTGGCATGCGTTTTTTAATTATTTTGATATAGAACCGGTTTTATCGGGAAATACCACAAAAAAAACCGTCTCGGCAGGAAGCGCGCTGGTTGTTTCAGAGACCTGTCTTCCCGTTAAAGTCTATGCAGGACATGTTCTTGAGCTTTTAGACAAAGGCATTGACGTAATATACTCTCCCAGTATTCAGTCAATCGCCCCTAAAATCTATAACTGCTCAAAGTTGAGAGGTTTACCCGACTTAATCAGAAACGTGGTAAAAAGAAATTATCTTTTGATTGAACCGACACTGGATAAATCTGTTAAAAATCAGGGTTTGTACGATTATCTTTACGAATCGGTTGTTCCGTTCGGAATTACCGACAAAAAAGAAATTAAAAGGGCTTCAAAAGCCGGTTGGCAGGCGATGAATAATTATAATCTGATGACAAAAGCCGGTTTAGACCCTAAAACAGCAATGAAAAACGCTGTTTCGGGCAAAATTCAGATAATATCCGACCAGAGTAAGTATCCGATAAACGTGGCGGTTATTTCTCACGGGTACAATTTGTATGATGATTTTATCAGCATGAAAATATTTAAAAAGCTTGAGAAGCTTGGTGTAAAATCATATACGGCAGAAAACCTAACGCTTGAACAGATGCAAAACGGCTTGAGCGTGCTTAATACTAACCTTTATTGGGCAAACGAATATGAAATGTCCGGTGCGGCAGGTCATTATCTCAAAGATAATTCCATTGACGGAATTATTACTTTGACCGCTTTCGGCTGCGGACCGGATTCATTGATGATTGAAAGAGTTACGAGATACGCAAAAAGGCTGAAAAAACCTCTTTTGAACCTTACGGTTGACGAACATACCGGAGAAGCCGGTTTTATTACAAGGCTCGAGGCTTTTACCGACATGTTGTTCAGAAAGAAACGCAGCAGAATTGTTGAAACCCTTAATAAACAAATCAGCCTCAAAGAAAATCTTATTCACCCGGTGCCAAATAACAACGAAATTAAAACTTTAAGCAGTCATAAATGAAAATATCGTTCCCTCATATCGGAAATTTAAGCATAGCACTGTCTTCAGCATTAAGGCTACTCGGCGGGGAAGTTCTTGTTCCTCCCCAAACATCCAAGAGGACTCTTTCCCTTGGAAGCGCGAATAGTCCTGAAGCTATTTGCCTGCCTTACAAATTGATTTTGGGTAACTACATCGAAGCAATAGAAGGCGGAGCCGAAGCTGTCCTTATGCTTGACAGTCCGGGTATTTGCAGGTTGGGACAATACAGCAGTTCCTGCAGAAATGCGCTCAGCGATATGGGATACGACATTAAGTTTATTAATTTTGACCTTTATAAGGGAAAACTTAAAGAGGTATATTCGGGTTTTAAAGAAGCTACCGGCAACGGGAATCCTATTGATTTGATGCAGGCAATTAATCTCGCGCTGGTAAAAATAGATATTTCAGACAAAATCGACAGAATGCTGTTTTATAACCGCGCAAGAGAGATAAAACTCGGGAGCTCGGATTTAAAACACAGAAAAATCTTGAGAAGACTGGATAATGCCGTTACCCCTTCCGAATGCAGACAGGTTTTGAAGTTTGCAAAAGAACAGTTCAGCCTTATACCGATTGATACGGAAAAAGAAGTCCTCCATGTAACATTAACGGGAGAGATTTTTGTAGTGCTGGACAGCTTTTCCAACATGGAAATTGAAAAAGAGCTGGGCAGGATGGGTGTGCATGTCCACCGAATGTTGAATCTCAGCGATTGGACAAATACTTTTCTTATACCGTCTTTTATGCGGCTTTGCGAAACCCACGGTCAAAAAGCCGAGAAATATGCCAAAGATTTTTTGAGAAGAGATATTGGCGGTGATGCGCTTGAATCAGTCGGGGATGCCTCTTTTGCAGGGACTGTTGAAAGCGACGGAGTTATACATCTTTTGCCTTTTACCTGCATGCCGGAAATAATATCGCAGAACATTCTTCCTAATGTGGTCTTAAAAAATGACATTCCCGTTTTGTCGCTTATACTTGACGAACAGACAGGCAGGGCAGGTTACCTGACAAGACTGGAGGCTTTTGTTGATTTGCTTGCAAGGAAAAATCAGAAAAAAATTATAAAGTCAGTGGTGGTTTAAAAGTATTTTATAAGAAAACAGAGGACGTATGCCCTCTGTTCTGTATGATTATTTATTTTGTAAATTGAAAAGGGTCATAACCAAGCTTTTCTATTAATTCAGCTTTTTGTGCCTTGAGTTCCTGATTTTCTTTCGTAAGCTCTATAACCCTGTTATATAGTAGTTTCATGCCATGTACAAAGAAAACATTTTCACTGTGGTATTCTACCGAACTTCCCCTGTCAGTACCATTGTAATAATTATCGAACGGAAATTTAATTCCAATCTGTTCCATTCTTTGGCGCATCCCATTTTTAAAATCCTCTAATGACCAATAATCCATCCTCTCTTTTTCTTTTAACTCAATCGGATTTAAGTTTTCTATTTGTTTTCCCTTAAACGAAAGTGCTTTTTGCTGATAATGTCTGACAGCCGGTGATAAATTAATTTTGTTAATCATGTTTTTTCTCCCGTTTATACTTTGTTTGCATTTTTATTCAGTAATACAATCATTTGAAACCTTTATAAATGATAGCTCTTATGCTAATGCGCAAGAATTCGAAGAGATAAATCTATCCGTTGCTAAGTCAAGAGGCTTTTTTTTTGCTTCCAAAGCCTCTTTCTGTCTTGTTAAGTCTGCGATTTTGCTTTTCAATGCGGTTGTCTCAGGTAACTTTTTCAGCATTGATAATTCTCTCTTGATGCCTCCCAATTTATTTTGCATTCCCAACAATGTTCTTGCTTCTTGAATTATTGTTGCTTTATGCGAAACAGCATTTGTCCTTTGCTGAGAGTTTTGTCCTATTGACGACACGCTTACTTTGTTAATCATGTTTTATCTCCGACTAAATATTTCCTTTTCGTATTATTAAAAGTCCCTGAATAGAAAAAATTGATAAAAATATCCGATGGTGTTAAAAAAGATTTACAATGCCAAAGGTTGTAAAAAAATGGTTATTCAAAAGGTCGAAAATTTTTCAATCAAATGCAATCTCAACAATCCTGAGAAAACTCTTCTGGTAGCCTTTTCAGGCGGGGCGGATTCGCTTTGCCTGCTTGATATTCTTAAAAAACTTTCTGCCAAATACGGTTTTAAACTTGCCGCAGGGCATCTAAACCATAACTGGAGAGGAGAAGAATCAAAACAGGAAGCAGAAAGAGCGAGACAATACTGTCTTTTTAATAACATTGAGTTTCACTGCGAAACGCTGCCCGAAAATTTGCCGCACACCGAAGAAGAAGCCCGAAATCAAAGATACGAATTCTTAAACAGGCTTGCGGGTAAAGTTTCTGCTGACGCAATTTTGACGGGGCATACTTTAACCGACAATATTGAAACCGTTCTGTACAGAATAATCAAGGGTACGGGAATTAATGGCTTAAAAGGCATCCCTGAAGTCAGATATCAGAAAAACGGCTTGCCGATTTACCGCCCTTTGCTCCAAATAGCAAGGGATGAAACAGTTAAATACTGTGAAGATAATAATTTAGAGTTTAATATCGACTCGAGCAACGCTAATCAAAAGTATTTACGCAATAAAATAAGACTAAGTCTCATTCCTGAATTAAAAACATATAATAAGGATGTTGAAAATGCGTTAATAAGGCTCTCTCAAACTGCAAAGGATGCTGAAATAATTGTTGAAGAATATTTGCATGGCTTAAAAGACGACTTGTTTGAGGGGGATGAAATAATCACGCAGAAGTTTTGTAAGTTGTCTGACGCCATTCAAAGAAGGCTGATAATTGATTTGCTTGAAAAAGAAGGCATCGGATATGATTTTGAAAAAATTGCCGAAATTAAGAGCTTTATAATTGAATCTAAAGATTTAAAATCAGGAAATACTCTTTCTCTGACTACAAATAAATGGCTGTTTTGCTCAAACAAAATTATTAAAATGATTGATAAAGTCAAGGCTGAAGCGGTTGGAGGTGAAATTGAGATTAATCTTCAAGGCAAGACCTTTCATAAAGAATTAAATAAAACTCTCATTGCTACGCAATGGGATGATAAAACAGCGCCTAAAACTTTCCCCCGCGAAAATTCCAACAAAGCCTATGTTGATTTGAGCTGTTTTAAGGATAAAATTGTTTTAAGAGCACGGCGCGAAGGTGATGTTATTCGGCCGTTCGGCATGCAGGGAAAGATGAAATTCAAAAAATATCTCATCAACAAAGGAATCCCCGAGTTCGAACGAAACAATATCCCTCTTGTAGCTTGTGGTTCCGAAATACTCTGGGCGATAGGCATCGGCTTAAGCGAGCTTATCAGGGTAAAAGACATCCCAACTCACATAATGGAAATAATTTGAGGATTTATTAAATGATAACAATCGACAAAAAGGAAGACCAACTTGTAAAACTTTTTTCTCACGAAGAAATTCAGGAAAGAATCAAGCAGATGGCAGTGCAGGTAAACAAGGATTTTGAGGGTACAAACGCTCTTTATGTAGTCGGAGTGCTTAAAGGCGCGGCAATGTTTGCATCTGATATGATTAGATATCTTAATGTTCCGGTTCAGCTTGAGTTTATAAGACTTTCCAGTTACGGAGATAACGAATGTTCTTCGGGAAAAGTCAAACCCGTTGATTTAACCCTTCCCAGCCTTGAAGGCAAAGATGTTCTGGTGATTGAAGATATAGTTGACACGGGATTAACGGCAACTTTTTTAGTTGATTATGTTAAGTATCAGCACAAGGCAAAAAATGTAAAATTCGCCTCACTGCTTGATAAAAAATGCGCGCGGACTCATGATGTTGAGATTGATTATGTAGGTTTTGAAATAGACAACAAGTTTGTAGTCGGCTACGGTATGGATTACAGGGGATTTTACAGAAACTTGGCTTATATAGGGTATTTCCCGAATTAAAAAATTTGCTATAAAACTAAAAAAGCCTGCCAAGCGCAGGCTTTTTTATAATATTTGAAATAAACTTTTAAGCTATTTCGCCTTTTGGTTTTTTATTTTGAGGGAGCATTAAGAGTTCCGCAAAGTTTTCTCTTTTTTTGACCATATCGGGGGTTATGCTGAAGGTTTTAATATCCGGCCGAGACGGTATCTCATACATTATGTTAAGCATAAGCTCTTCAACAATAGATCTCAAAGCCCTTGCTCCGGTTTTTCGCTTCAGGGCTTCTTTTGCAATGAGCTTAATTGCTTCAGGGTCAAAATCAAGCTCAACGCCGTCCATTGATAAAAGCTGTTTATACTGCTTGAGAATAGCATTCTTAGGCTCTGTCAAAATCATAACAAGCGCTTCTTCATCAAGCGGATTAAGCACGGCATAGACAGGAACCCTTCCGATAAATTCCGGTATCAGACCGAATTTAAGAAGGTCATCGGGTACCATGTCTTTGAGCATTTTAGCTGCCTGAAGTTCTCTTTCAAAGGCGGCTTTAGGTGTTGTGGCTCCGAAACCGACAAGTTTTCCGGAACCCACCCTGCTTTCAACAATTTTGTCCAGCCCTACAAATGCTCCGCCGACAATGAACAGAATATTTCCGGTATCTATCTGGATAAACTCTTGATGCGGGTGCTTTCTTCCGCCCTGAGGAGGGACATTTGCAACCGTTCCTTCAATCATTTTTAATAGAGCCTGCTGAACGCCTTCGCCGCTGACATCTCTTGTGATGCTGGGGTTTTCGGATTTGCGGGCAATTTTGTCAATTTCGTCAATATAAATTATGCCTCTTTCAGCTTTGGCAGCATCAAAATCAGCGCTCTGATAAAGCCTGAGAAGAATATTTTCAAC
>CAZEDP010000075.1:0-7363 GCA_964511035.1 uncultured Gammaproteobacteria bacterium | reverse complement strand
CAAATAGGTTGCAAATGGGATGCAAAAAACACCAAAAATTATGTGATTTTTAAAATGTTCAACATAGAGTTTTTCTGCAAAAGTCCTATTATTTCTTCAGAGGAAACCTTATAGCAATAATCGCATCATCAAGCGTATCAAATTTCATAAAACTTCCATCCTCGGTTTCTCTTATGTAGCACCACTTTCCGCTAGAGAGCTTATCAAACACATGTATAGGAGTGAATTCAATAAAGCCGAATAGTTCACGGCACTGAGCTGTGGCACTTCCGGAGAACCAGGCTAATTTTGCAAGTTCATCTTTAGAATATTTATCCTGCGGCTGAGCAACCGCTACAATTGATTTATAGCCCTTTCCGTTTTCGCCTTGATAATTGCCCGTCACTTCCCGTGTTTTTACGTTATTTACCCACATCAGCTCCTGAACAAGTTCTTCTCTGCTTTTCTGCTGATAAACAGCGAGTTCGTTCTGAGGAATTTCGAATTCACGAACAGCAGCCGGAGCAGACTCTCCGAAACTTTGAACAGTCTTCTGCCTTGTATTAAAACCTTGTCCGATAGTATTTCTTCTGCTTATAAATGAACTTATCGAATATATTTTCATTGTTTAACCTTTTATCTAATCTTTCTTATTGTAATAAAACCCCTGCAACAAAAAGTTGCTAGCAAAACCGGCTGTTATTAATATAAATTTACATTTTTGTTTCAATATCAAATTTAACAATTCCCTGCTAAAATCGTAGGTGGAAACTTTAGTAAAATTTAGGTACTTATGAAAAAATCAGTTTTTATTATCAGTTTGGCATTTTGTTTACTTGGTGGGTTGCCGGTTCTGGCAGAACACTGGGTTCAATTTGACAATTATTATGGAACTTTTGAAGTCAACACCGACAGCATAACTATAAGTTCTGACGGTAATTATTATTTTAACGTCAGAGGACTGCAGGATTTTGAAGATGAATACGAGTATTTTGCTTACGCAGTTGATTGCAAGACCAAGACAATATTCATTAAAACTGAAGTAACGGACTCGTACATTATTACTAACCCTGAAGTAGAATATAGAAACAATCTGATTAAAACAGTTTGTCCGCACTAGCAATTAAGCAGAAAATTTTATCCAAGCTCTTCAAGATTTTCAACAGCCTGAATTAAAGCTGCGGCTTTGTTCTGCGTTTCTTTATATTCAAAATCGGGTTCAGAATCGGCAACAATTCCTGCGCCTGCCTGAACAAAAACTTTGTCTCCTCTCACGAGCATAGTTCTTATGGTTATAGATGTATTCATTTCGCCGTCAAAACCGAAATATCCTATACAACCGCCGTAAGGTCCTCTTGCGGATTTTTCAAGGTCATAAATAATTTCCATTGCTCTGATTTTAGGCGCTCCGCTTAATGTTCCTGCGGGGAAACAGGCTTTCAGAAGGTCAACTGAAGTCAGTCCTTTTTTTAATCTTCCCTGAACATCGCTTACTATATGCATAACGTGGGAAAAATTCTCGATTTCCATAAGTTTTGTTACTTTGACCGAACCGTATTCGCACACTCTGCCTAAATCATTACGTGCAAGGTCAACCAGCATAATATGTTCTGCTCTTTCCTTCGGATCATTAATAAGTTCTTCCTTGAGGAAATTGTCTTCTTCCTGATTGTTTCCGCGGTGGCGTGTTCCTGCAATAGGTCTTGTTTCTGCTATGCCGTCTTTTGAACATTTAACCATCATTTCAGGAGAAGAGCCTATAATTTGAAAATCTCCAAAATTCAGATAATAAAGATATGGTGAAGGATTAATGCTTCTAAGTGCCCTGTAAAGGGAAAAAGTATCCTTGCCTTTTCTCTCCGTGCAAAATCTTTGAGAAAGGACAACCTGAAAAATATCGCCTGCAAGAATGTGTTCTTTAGCTTTCAACAGCGCATCAGTCCACTCCTGTTTTGTAAGATTTGACGGGACTTCTTTTGACAACGGTTTTTTAGACAAATTTATAGGCGATAAATTATGTTTACCCTTAATTTGAGAAAGGACTGAATTAATTTTTGCTTTTGAATTACTTATCAGCAGGTCTATTTCAGAATTTTTATCGATCAGAACATTATTTACAATATAGATTTTGTGTTTCAGATGGTCAAACACCATAACGGTTTCCGGCACCATAAAATAAGCAAGCGGGAAACTTTCGCATTCTTCTATGTTTTCATATGCTTTTTTAAGCCGCGGCTCAATATGAATTATGCTGTCATAGCTGAAATACCCGACCGCAGAAGGTGAATACGCGAAAAGAGACTCTTTTGAATCATATTCATTCAAAAAATCCTGCAAGAGATTATAAGGATTGTCCTGCTCTTTTAGTATTGTTCCCGTTAAAAAGTCAAGGAGCTGTGCATTTTTGCCTGCCGACTTTATTAAGAACAAAGGGTTTGTTCCAATAAAGGAATATCGTCCTATATTGTCTTCTCCTTCAGCTGACTCCAATAGATATGAATATTTATTATCTTTGCAGACTTTGTGGAAAGCCGATACCGGTGTTTCTAAATCCGCTATTATTTCGCTCCATAGAGATACGAAACATTTTTTATCAAGGTTATTTTGTATTTTAATCAGTTCATCTCGGGAAGGGTAAATTTCAACCATTTTTTCCTCTGGGTTATTTATAAGTTTTATTATAAGATATTCACTGCCCAAAACAAAACCGGATTTATTTTGTATTAAAATTATAGCAATATGCTGAAAGACAAATATTATGATTCATTTTTTCTCTTTGCAAAGGGGTAGTATATGAAAAAAATCGAAGCGATAATTAAGCCTTTCAAACTTGATGAAGTAAAAAATGCGCTTAATGAAATCGGTATTCAGGGAATGACCGTAACGGAAGTGAAAGGTTTCGGAAGACAAAAAGGCTTTACTGAAGTTTACAGGGGGGCTGAGTATGATATTTCTTTTATTCCCAAAGTTAAAATAGAAGTGGTCGTTCCTGAAGAAATATTTGAGAAAACAATTGAGACTATAAGAGACACCGCTTTTACAGGGAAAACCGGCGACGGGAAAATTTTTGTTTATCCTCTTGAAAGAGTTGTTCGAATTAGAACAGGTGAAACCGGCGAAGCAGCCATATAAATTTCAAGCATATATTGTCAGCAGGTATTATTTCACCAAATCAGTAATCCCGATTTCTTAAAACAGCCTGCTTATGCTAAAATTTCATAAATACTTTTCAAGAGAGTTCAAGAGATGACAAAAAAAGGATTATTCATAACTTTCGAAGGAATTGACGGCTCGGGAAAATCTACACAGCTTGATTTGTTATGTGATTTATTTAAAAGTAAAAATATTGATTTTATAAAAACCAGAGACCCGGGCGGAACTGATTTAGGTCTTCAGTTGAGGGAAATTCTGCTGCATTACAAAGGCAAAATGGCTCCGCTGTGTGAACTGTATCTTTATCTTGCCGACAGGGCACAGCATGTGGAAGAAAAACTTTTACCCGCTCTTGAAAACGGTACTATTGTGCTTTGCGACAGATATCTCGATTCTACTCTTGCCTATCAGGGATATGCCAGAGGTTTAGATAAACAAAAAATCTTGGAACTTAATGCCTTTGCGGCGCAGGGTTTAATGCCGGATTTGACTTTAATTTTTGATATTCCGGCTGAGTCTGCCGCAAAACGGCTTGGAGAAACAAAGGATAGGTTGGAGTCTGAAAAAACAGACTTTCACAGGAAAGTAAGGGAAGGCTACCTCGACCTTGCAAAGCATTATCCCGACAGAATAAAAGTATTAAATGCAGAAGAAAAGCCCGAGGAAATACAAATCAAAGTTGTCAAAATTATAAAAAAATATATTGATTTTTAAAGGAAATAATATGGAACATTTGCTTGAACAGATTGAAAAAGATCCGAAGAATATTAATGCAAGGCTGCAGCTTGTAAGAAAGTATATCGAAGACGAGAACACAGCAGAAGCCAGAAAGCTTTTGATTGAAATACTTGAAATTAACTCTGACAATCTTGAAGCAAATTTTATTTTCGGTCAAATATGCGAATTTGAAGAGGATTATGAAAGAGCGGCAGAATGTTTTGAAAAAGTAATAAACCAGCGTCCAGGTCCCGAGCTGAAACTAAGGCTTGCTCAAATTTACGAAAATATTGATGAATACGCAAAAGCCCTTGAAATCTATGAAACGCTTTATAAATTCAATCCTAATGACAATGATTTGCTTGAAAAAGTTGCTCATGTGAACCGGATTTCCGGTAATACCGACAAAGCAATCGAATGTTATCACAAGCTGTTGAAGAATGATGAGGGCAATATAGTCGCACTCACCCAGCTTGCTGAACTGTATGAGAATAAAGACAAATTCCTATACTATTATTTCAGGGCTTCCATCAGTGAAGTTGAAGGAGCATTAAGTAATGCCGTTTCATTATATAAAAAAGCCGCTGCAGAAGCAGAGGCCAATGAAGACGTAATCAAAATAAGATTAAAAATTGCTCAAATTCACGCTAAAAATCAGCAGTTTCTTAAAGAAATTGACGAATATATTGCAATATTGGACATCGAAAAAGAAAATTTCCAAGTGTACAAGAATCTTGCCGTTGCTTATAAAAAACTCGACAATCTTGAAGCCGCGGCAGATGCTCTGCAAAGTGCGATTGATTTAAATCCGGCTGATAATGAGGTTTTGAAGGAACTCTTTGATGTGTATTCGGAATTAGAATCACATGAACAGGCTTTGTCGATTATTCAAAAACTGCTTGAAAAAGAGCCAAACAAAAAAGAATACAAACTCGATTTATGCAGAACTTTGATTGCGCTCGGAAGAGATACGGACGCTGAAGGGCATTTAAATCAAATACTGCAAAAAAATCCCAACGATACAGATGCAATTGCTCTATATACAGATTATCTGATTATCAGAGGTGAACTTGACAAAGCACTTGAATATGCCGAAAAAATTAAAAAATTGCTGCCGTCAAAGCCCTTTGGTCATAAAAAAGCCGGTGAAATATACGAAGCAAAAAATATGGCGTTTGAATCTCATGTTAATCTCGGCATGTATCACGCGCTTAAGGGTGAAAAACAGCTGGCCGCGGATGAATATACATGGGCGCATCAAATACAGCCTGATAACACCGAAATTATAATGAAACTTGCCGCTGTTTATGAAGAGATGAACGAAAAATACATTGCAGCGGAGTATTATCAAAAAGCTCTTGATATCAACAAAGAAAACATCCCCGCTCTGAAAAAACTCGGCGAGATATACAGCTCTCTGAAGGATTACAATATGGCAATAAGTTCATATAAAGCCATTATAGATATTGATTCAATGAATAAGGAAATATACTTCCTGCTGGGAGAGCTGTACGAAAAAGTTAAAAATTACGATTTTGCTCTTGAATCTTACAAAAAATATGTCTCCCTAGCGCCAAACACAAACAACGCTAAAACTTCAAAGGAAAAAATTACAAAAATTGAAGCCAAAATAAACGGCGAGGAAGATGAGGGGCTTTTGAGCAAAATTATGAGGATATTTTCGAGGTAATTTCTTTGAATATACAAAAAGAGAAGAAATTAATCTTCTCTTAAAATTAATGCGAAAGTTATTATCAACTATGCCGTAATATCAAGGTTTTCTTCTCCCGAATCATCCAACCCTTTCATCTGCTCATGTAGTTCAGCTAATTTTGCCTTTAATGCATCAACTCTTGCCTTATTGTCTTCGCTCATTGCCTCTTTTATTGACTTAATTTCTTCATTTATTTCCTGAACAGCTTTGGTTTTTTCCTCACTGTCTTCTTGTTTGTTCAATTCTTCAAGCTTTGATTTCAGATCTGTCAGTCTGTCTTCCGAAGATTCTTTTAGCTTGTCTTTAAGCTCATCGAGCTGTGCATTTAAATCTTCCAATTTCTGTGTCTTTTCTTCACTGTCAGGTTCTAGCTTTGCAGCTTCAATTTGCTGTCTGATTTCCTGCATTTCTTTTAACGTTTCTTGTCTTTCCAGCTGATACTTCAGTGCTTCAAGCAGTTGTTTATTTTGCTCTTCTTCAGGTTTGGCTTCTTCAGCAGCAATCTTTTCTTTTAATTCAACTATTTTTTCTTCTTGTTCATCATTTGCCAATTTGTCAATTTGATTTTGAATCTCTTTCATTTGTAATCCAAGAGCATCTTTTTTTGCGGCTATTTCTGCATTTGCAGCATCCTGTGCTGCTTG
Source organism: uncultured Gammaproteobacteria bacterium (assembly GCA_964511035.1). GTDB lineage: Bacteria > Cyanobacteriota > Vampirovibrionia > Gastranaerophilales > CAZEDP01 > CAZEDP01. The sequence goes on along the minus strand of CAZEDP010000075.1, from coordinate 1,156 downwards.
TTCCTGCTGTGCTTTGAATGCTAAATAATGCTTGTTGTGCTCTTTAAAACCAAATGCATTACCGGTTTTTTCTTTTTGCCAACCGTATTGTTTTTCCGTAGTTGGAGTGTTCTTTTTGGTAACTTTTGATACTTGATTGTCTCCCTGTGAACCATTTATTTTTGTCATTTTTCAACTCCCGTATTTTTAATTTGACGATTATTAACACATATATTTACATCGTGTTATTTGATACAATCTTTATGAAATAACGAGACAACATTAAGAAAATTTTACAAATATCGGGTAAAAAAAATGGAAAGGTTAAAAATTTTAACAAATAAAATACTTAAGGATATAATCCCTCCCTTCATTTATAGGCTGTTTGAACCAAAATCCAAACCGGAAGAATACGGATTTTTCGGGAATTATAAAAGCTGGGAATTAGCTCAAAAAGATTGTGTGGGATATGATGCCGAAATAATCCTGAACAAAACAAAAGAATCCGCTCTTAAAGTCAAAAATGGAGAAGCGGTTTTTGAGAGAGATTCGTATATTTTTGAAAAAATACAATATTCCTGGCCTCTTCTGGCGGGAATCATGAAAGCTGCCGCGGATAATGAGGGCAGATTAAGCATTCTCGATTTCGGCGGGGCGTTGGGAAGTCATTACTACCAGAACAGAGAATTTTTAAACGATTTAAAAGAAGTCAAATGGAGCGTTGTTGAACAGAAGAATTTTGTTGCCTGCGGGAAACAGTTTTTTGAAGATGAGTTTTTAAGATTCTATTATGACATTGAAACCTGCATTTCAAATGTACATCCCAATGTGATAATTCTTTCAAGCGTTATTCAATATATGGAAAAGCCCTATGAACTATTAAAAGGTATTGTTAATAAAGACATTGAATATATCTTAATCGACAGAACTGCATTTAATGTTGAAGATTACGACAGATTAACCGTGCAAAAGGTTCCGTCGTTTATTTATGATGCAAGTTATCCTGCATGGTTTTTGAGTGAAAATAAATTCTTATCTGCCTTTGACGGCAAATATAAACTTATTGCGGATTTTGAAGCATTGGATGTTGTTAATGTTCCTTCGTATTACAAGGGTTATCTTTTCAAAAGAAACTAATCTTTGATTAGTGCAAGATAATTTAAATTGTCTAATTGTG
>CAZEDP010000074.1:0-7533 GCA_964511035.1 uncultured Gammaproteobacteria bacterium | reverse complement strand
CTTTTAGGCTTTGTATCTTCCGGCATATCCAATGCTCGCCTTAAGGTTGGTATCCTGATGTTGGAATCAAGGTAGCTTGTGCCTATCTCTTGTACTTCCTTATACAGTTGCTGAATAGTTGTTTCTTCAGGTAAACCCAGTGCTTTTATAAGGTCTGCAATTTTGGCGTTTTTCAGTCTTTGTGCAATAATTTTATCTCTTTCGACTTGGCAAGTATCAAGAGGTAAGCGAAGTCTGGCATTTAAATTTCTATCTGCTAATACTCGCATATCCATCGTTAATTGAAGCATTATTAGTTCTAAAGGTTCACCCGCCATACATCTCATTCTAAAATTAACATCAGACCTTTTGGGAACATCTGAACTTGTTTTTTGTAAGGGTTTAAAACCTATCTGATTAATTCTCATTATTTCTGCTCTCCTGAAATTTTATATCTAATAATTGAAAAATTGTAATGCCTTGCTCTTTAGCTTCTTTTTCGTATGCCGATAATTGTTCGTCGGTAAGATTTGCGCGCCAATCTAATAAATCCAATGCATTGCTCCTTGATAACATTCCGTCTTCTTCCGATGTTAAATTGTTTAAATCAATACGTTGGATATCAACAGTATCCCCATCTCCAACAGATTGATCACCGAAAGGCGACGGAAAAATCTGATTCCCGTAATAATTCTTGAAGCTTAACCGTGAATTGTGATTTATTATCGGATTGATTTTCATTATATTTCTCTCCAAATTTTTACATATTGATTTAAAAACCTATCCACTTGAAATTTGACAGCAGACAACAAAAAAGTTTACATGTCTTTACATCGGTTATGTAACAAATATTGTCTTTGCAAACCTCTTTGTATAATATATTAAATACGGTTAAAATTTATATAATTAGTTAAAAATATAAAGCGGAAAGAGAGAATATGATTTCAACCAGCGATTTTAAAACAGGACTCACGATTGAGATTGATAACGGTATATGGGCGATTGTGGAATTTCTGCATGTTAAGCCCGGCAAAGGTTCGGCGTTCGTCAGGACCAAACTGAAAAACGTCGAAAGCGGAAACGTCATGGAAAAAACTTTCAGAGCGGGCGAAAAATTTCCGAGAGCTATTCTGGACAAACGCGAAATGCAGTTCCTATACGCAAGCGACACGGAATTTAATTTCATGGACAATGATTCGTTTGAACAGCTCACTCTCAGCAAAGACCAAATTGGCGACGGTATTAAATACCTCAAAGAAGGCATGGCTATAAATGTTCTAAAACACGGTGATAAAATTATCGGCATTGATTTACCGAATTTTGTCGAACTTGAAGTTACCGACACGCCCCCGGGTGAAAAAGGCAACACTGCAACAGGAGGAACCAAACCGGCTACGCTTGAAACCGGTGCTATTGTCAATGTGCCGTTCTTTATTAACGTGGGCGACAAAATCAGAGTTGATACAAGAACAAATAGTTATTTAGACAGAGCTTAATTTAAGGATAAAAATAATGAAAATTGAACCCGATTACATTCAGGAATTAGTTAAACTCGTTACGGACAACGATTTAACTGAGTTATCGCTTGAAGAAGGCGATAAGGCGATTATCATTAAAAAAGAAAAAGGAACTGTTACTCATGCAGTGACAGCACCTCAGCAACCGGTTCAGCAAGCAGCAGCTCCGCCTGTTCAGTACAAGGAAGAGCTTCCTGCAGTTCAAAAAGAATCACTGCCGGCTGCTGTACCGTCTAAAGGGAAGAATATTACTTCTCCTATGGTCGGAACATTTTACAGAGCATCCGCGCCGGGAGCAGACCCATTCACCGATATCGGAAAAACTGTATCGGTTGGTCAAGTGGTTTGTATCATTGAAGCAATGAAGCTTATGAATGAAATCGAATCCGAAGTATCAGGAAAAGTTGTTGAAATCCTCGTAAAAGACGGCGAACCTGTCGAATACGGTCAAGTATTAATGGTAATAGAATAATTTACAACATGATTTTAATATAGCTGCTTTGTGCAGTTATATTTATACAGGGAGATATTTATGATTAAAAAAGTTTTGGTCGCAAATCGCGGAGAAATCGCGGTGAGAATTATAAGAGCCTGTAAGGAATTGGGTGTTCAAACGGTAGCAGTTTACTCACAGGCTGATGAGGATTCACTTCACGTTAGTTTTGCCGACGAAGCATACTGCATAGGTCCTGCACAATCTGCGAAAAGTTACCTTAATGTTACAAATATAATCAGTACCGCATTAATGGCAGGTGTTGACGCAATACACCCGGGTTACGGTTTTTTGGCGGAAAATGCCGATTTTGCAGAAATATGCGCAGACCATCAAATTAAGTTTATAGGACCTTCTCCGGAAAGCATAAGGTCAATGGGTGATAAATCCTCGGCAAAACAGACCATGATTGCAAACCGTGTACCAACCGTTCCGGGAACCGATATTGTCACCGACATTGATGTGGCAAGAGATTTTGCAAAAAAAGCCGGATATCCTGTTATTGTTAAAGCAACTGCAGGCGGCGGCGGCAGGGGAATGAGAATCGTAAGAAACGAATCTCAGCTGGAAGATATGATAGCCCTTGCACAACGCGAAGCCGGGACGTGCTTTGGCAACAGCGGCGTTTATATTGAAAAATATCTTGAAAATCCCAGACATATTGAAATTCAAATTCTTGCAGACAGCTTCGGGAATGCAGTTCACCTCGGAGAAAGAGATTGCAGTATTCAGAGAAGGCATCAAAAACTTCTTGAAGAGGCTCCTTCTCCGGCAATTTCAACTGAATTAAGAGAAAAAATGGGTAAATCAGCTGTCGATGCCGCAAAAGGTATCGGTTACGAAGGTGCAGGAACAGTAGAATTCCTGCTGGATTCTCAGGGCAATTATTACTTCATGGAAATGAATACAAGAATTCAGGTTGAACATCCCGTAACAGAAATGATTTCTAATATCGACTTAGTCAAAGAACAAATAAAAATTGCTTCAGGTGCGAGTCTTTCTTTCACTCAAAAAGATATTAATATTGTGGGGCATGCAATTGAGTGCCGAATAAATGCAGAAGACCCCGATAAAGATTTTATGCCGTGTCCCGGCTTGATTGACGGCTATATACCTCCCGGCGGTCCCGGGGTGCGAGTAGACAGCCATGTTTATACCAACTATAAAATCCCTCCGTATTATGATTCGTTGATTTCAAAACTTATTTGCTGGGGAAAAACAAGAGAAGAAGCCCGTCTTAGGATGCTAAGAGCACTTGACGAGTACGCAATTACCGGTATTAAAACAACTATTCCTTTCCATCAGAAAATACTGAAAAACAGATTTTTTATAAAAGGTGAGTATAATACAAGTTTTATCCCCGAGCAATTCGGTAACAGCACCGAAAAAAAAGTTCAAAACAGCTCTCAGGAACTTAATGAAGTAAAAATATAAATTAAATATGATTATCACGGGCGGAAAATTCAAAGGACAAAAAATCACTACCGTTAAAAATAACCTGGTACGCCCTACTTCGTCTAAAGTTCGGCAGAGTATATTCAACGTTCTTCAAAACCATCTTGAAGATGCAGTGGTTCTTGATTTATTTGCCGGAAGCGGTATTTTGGGAATTGAAGCATATTCACGGGGCGCATCGGATATCTTCTTTGTCGAAAAAAGTCCTGATGTGAGCAGATACATCAGGCAAAACCTTTCAAAATTTGATTTAAAGTACAGTTTTTTTCAAACTGATGCATTGGCTTTCCTGAAAAAACAGCCTGAAGATTCTTTTGACTTAATATTTCTTGACCCGCCCTATAATTCAAGATTGATCGAAGACAGCATCGAAATAATCATTATTAATAATATCCTTCGCAAAGGGGGAATTATCGCTGCCGAACATAAATCAGACAAAGATTTGTCGCAAATTGTAAACAAATTTAACCTAAATCTTCTAAAACAAAAAAAATACGGAGATACTATAATTTCTTTTATTCAACAGTTATAAACATTCCCTTAATGTCCAAAATACATTAAAATTGTACTTATGAATAAGATATATTCCAAATCGGTTATAATTGCGGGGTTATGTGCATTTGCCCTATGTCAGGACGCATTTGCGCTGACGCATTTAGAGGAAGGCAAAAAGGCTTACAACAGCGGCGACTTTTACACTGCCGAGAGCGAATTTTACCTTGCGTCTAAAGAAAAGCCTTCTGATGTTATCAGCAGGTACTACCATGCTCAGGCACTGATTGAATTAATGAAATTAAAAGAAGCAGAAACGGAATACCAGAAAATTATTTCCCTTTCCCCTTCAAGCAAAGCAGCTAAGCTGTCTAAAATCGGACTTGAAAATCTTAGAAATTATTACATACAAACAGAGAAAGAATCCAATAGCGATGACGGAGGAATGAACCTTCGCAATAAAATAAAAGCCGGTACAATGGACGGCATTGGACAAAATTATATTGAATTTGCTCTCCTGAACGGTAAGGTCACCCACTGGAATAAATCTAAAATGCCTTTGAAAGTATATGTAAACTTGGAAGGCGGCGAGCCTGCATTTTTTGAAAATACTGTCTTATCGGCATTGAATGCCTGGCTGTCTGCTGTTGGAATGCAGTCTGTTGAAAGAATTGAGAATATCGACAAAGCCAATATCCTAATCGGCTGTTCTTCTACATTCAGCGGAAGTTCGGACACAAAAGACGGGGGATACTTGAGCGGATTGACCACTCCGCATTTCAAAGGAACGGATATTGATTACTTTGACATTAAACTTTTGACAGTTAAACCCACCGGTACACCCGTTACTGAAATAGAACTTTATAATACCGCTCTGCATGAAGCCGGACACGCACTTGGAATAATGGGACACAGTATCACTGATGGTGATGTTATGTACCCGGTCAGCGAAAAAGCACAGGATGCAAAAAACAAACTGTCAGTTCGAGATAAGAACACCCTTAAACTCTTATACAGGCTTGATGCCGATTATTCAAATTATGATTCACAAAAAGAGAAACCCTCCGTCAAATCAAATGTTAACGATTTGGTACTTGGAACCGATACTCAGAGATATCAGAATGAACTTCTGGAAGCTCAAAAATATGTAAAATCAGCTCCTTCTGTTTCATTAAGCTGGGTTTCTCTCGGCAGTGCTAACCAAAACCTCAAAAAATATTATGAAGCAATAACAGCATATAATCAGGCATTGAAGATAGAACCTTCAAACCTTCAGGCAATGGAAGGAATTGCTGAATGTAAAAGAGATATGGGCGATAGCATTAACGCTGTCTTTGAATATAAAAAGCTTGTTTCCTTAAAACCCGATAATATTGACTATTCATATAATCTGGCTTCGCTGTACCTAAAACTGAACAATAAATCCGAATCTCGGAATACAGTGACCGGTTTATTAACTGCGAATCCAAAAGCAGCCGAAAATTCTGATATTCAAAAAATACTTAAACAGGTGAAATGATATGCGGACATTACTAAATTCGAAATTATTTAATAACAGTATATTTATAATAGCAATCGCTATTCTTTCCTACAGCTGTGCTAATTTCCAAACTATTCCCGATGTGGATGTATGGGCTAGACTGGCAGTGGGATCTATATTTTTTCAAACAGGACATGTACTGTATAACGATATTTTTTCTTATTTGCCCCGAAATTTAACCTTTATTGACCATGAATGGGGGTCTTCCGTAATATTTTATACTGTTGTTGAACATTTTGGCTCGATGGGTCTGTTCTTCCTTAAATTCATATTGTTATTCCTTACTCTATACCTTATTTCGAAAACAATTCGCCTAAATAAAAATGTTCAAAACATTAACCTTCTGATTTTTATAATTCTGCTGATGCCACTGCCGTCTTTTTTGTTTTCAACGATAAGATGTCAGATATTCACTTATTTGTTTTTTGCTCTGTGGTGCTACACTTTGGAACGCGTTCGGCTTGGCGAAAAAAGACTTCTGTGGATAATGCCTGCCACTACGATTTTATGGGCTAACCTACACGGCGGTTTCCTTGTGGGACTTGGTTTATTGCTATTATATGCCGCAGGCGAGTTTCTGAATAAAAAAAGTCCGTTCCCATATCTTATAACCTTATTTGCATCTGTTACCGCGGTTTTAATTAATCCATACGGGTATAAATATTTTGGTTTTATTTATCATGCCCTGACAGTGGACAGGTCATTTGTCACTGAGTGGACGCACTTTAACTTCTTAAAAACAACCGTACCCAATATTCAATTTGATATTATTATTTTACTCACAGCTGCGGCATTTGCAGTTTACCTGAGAAAAAACTCCTCAAAGGATTTTGTAAAAATATTAATTTTAGCCGCAACGTTTATTCAAATGATGCTGCATGTCAGACATACAACATTTTTTGCAATCGCCGCCTTAACATACTTTTACCCCGATTTTATTTTATTATTTACTATGTTAGCGGACAAAATTCAAAATATCTTAGGTTTGAAAGTACGTCAAGGCATACGAATTACATTAAAATCACTAACCTTTTTGTTTGTAACTTATACTGCATATGTCTATTGTACCGTCGTGCCTCTTATACTCTATGTAAACCCCGGGTATTATCCGGTTGGATCGATACAGTTTATACTGCAAAATAATCTAAAGGGTAATGTTTATATACCATGGGATTGGGGCAGTTATGCTTTTTGGAAGCTTTACCCTCATAATTTGATTTCAACAGACGGCAGATTTGAAGAGGTATACAGTCAAAAAATTTTCAATGAAGCAAGAGAATTTATTTTAAAAGATGATGATTATAAAACAAAGTTTCTTAAAAAATATCATACTGACGTAATTATTGTTCCAAACCGTTTAACGGATGGGTCATATATAGAAAGAATTACAAACTGGAGAAAAGTTTACACGGATAATGTCAGCTGTGTATTTGTTCCGGATACTAATAAAACCAAATTATTTATCACACCAAACTTTTTTTATGAAGGTTATTTAATAGAGGATTATGCTAAACCCGTGAATCTGAATTGAAGATGCTGAAAAATTCGATTTTTCGGTACCCTCATTAGTTATATTCGGAAAAAGCAGCTACGTTTACAATGGCATATTCTTTTGTATGGGAAACACTAATGCTCCACTCCTGAATTTGGAGTTGGTTCTGAAGTTTTGCCGCATTGTTCATTAAGAAAATTCTCGGCGAACCGTTTTCGTCATTGAATATTTCAATATCTTTAAAATTTATACCTTTATTCCAGCCGATTTTGTTCAAACCTAATCCGATAGCTTTGGAAAGAGCCTCTTTTGAAGCAAATCTGACGGCAATTCTTTGAACAAGATACTTTTGATCAGAAAGACAATAGTGTTTTTCATTTTCAGTCAAAATTCTGTCGAGAAATTTTTCACCGTATCTTTTATAAAGAGCATTAATTCTCTTTACTTCACAGATATCTACGCCTAAATATAACTTATTAGCCAATTTTTTGCCTTTTCTATAATTCAAACCTTGAATAAATTTTGTCCATATTTTTCAGATAATCTTTAATCTCGAAACATTCAT
>CAZEDP010000073.1:0-7614 GCA_964511035.1 uncultured Gammaproteobacteria bacterium | reverse complement strand
AAAAATTAAAAAACTGGCATAGGGAATGGAAAATCAATCTTGTAAAAAAATCGAACCCTGAATTTAAAGACCTGTATGATGAAATATTACAATAATTCTATTATAGCCGTTCATTAGCACTGGTCAGATGCTGAACACCCACAATATTAGCAGTCAGCACCGCTTTTTGCTTCAGCAAAGCATCACTGGATGAAGAAATAAAAGGGGGCAAAAGCCCCTTATATTCCTTTGGGCGGAGACTATAAACATAAAAAGTACCTTATTGAACACACGGGCGAGCCAGGCGGCGCAGCCGCCGTAGCGAGCCCAAAAAAGAATCTCCCCCTCCCTTGAGGGAGGGGTTTGGGGTGGGTGATACAACCAATAATCCAAATATTGAAGATTTATAAAAAACAAATATTGTAGCTGTTTGGCCACAAATTGGGGCCGTTTGGACGCACAAAACCCTGTTATAATAGTAATTATAGTAGGTTGGGTAAAATTATAAATTTTACCCAACAAAACCAAAATCAATTAATAACATATATAAAAGGTTACAAAATTATGATAAGAGACCAAATCACCCACCAATTAAGCCTAAAGTGGCGATTATAATATAGCAATAATTTACAAAAAAGGCTGCAAATAGGTTGCAAATGGGATGCAAAAATCAATGTTTTTTACATAACCGAAATCAAAAATAAATTTGACTTGCCGCGCTTCGCTCGCAAAGACTGTATGGCATTGGTTGAGGACAGATCCTTACGTTCGCTTCGCTCTCTGAAGATGACATGCTGTTTCTTTTTGAATAACCATTAACCAAACCCAACTTCCCTCTTGTATTTAATGCTTCAGGTGGTAAACTTTAAATTATCAAAACTTGGGTTCGTAGCTCAATGGTAGAGCAATCGGCTCTTAACCGATTGGTTGAAGGTTCGAGTCCTTCCGGGCCTATTTTTTAATGGAAAATTTTATTCCTTGAACCTGTACCCAACTCCCCAGACAGTTTCAATATAATGGTTTTTCGCTCCCAGTTTTTTTCTGAGCCCGACAATCATAACATCAACAGACCTGTCCGTAATAAGGTGGTCTTCTCCTCTTACGGCTTCAATAATTTGATATCTCGTGAATACCCTTCCCGGATACATTGCAAAAAGATGCAGTACCCTGAATTCAAGATAAGTCAGGTCAAGCACTTTTCCTTTTACTATAACTTCATGGCGTATCGGGTTTATTTCCAAATCACGAATTTTTATCGGCTCATTACCGGAAATATTTGAAGATTGGCTTTTTTTGAAAACATTCCTTATCCTCGCCAAAAGAACCATTATACTGTAAGGCTTGGTTACATAATCATCGGCGCCGAGTTCGAAACCGGTAACTATGTCAAAATCATCACTTTTGCCCGTAACCATTATTATCGGGATGTTTTTCGTAGAAGGGTTGCTTCGCAATAATTTGCATATGTTCAAACCGTCGGTGTCAGGCAAAACCACGTCCAACAGGAATAAATCGGGAAGCTGTGTCTTTAAAAACTTCATCGCTTCTTTCCAGCAGGAAGCCGTGCTTACTTTGTAACCCTCTTTGGACAGGTTGTACTTGACGAACCTGCGCATTTCCTCTTCATCTTCTATTACCAGAATAGATTTATCTCTCATAACACCGCTTAACATTTAGTAAAATATATAATCAGTTATATATTTGAGGATATATTATGAGTATAACAAAAATTTTTGAAAAATTGAATTTTTAAATTAAAAAATGCTTTATTTTATCCATGAAATAGTCCAAAGCCCCTCTGTTCGCGGAAAAAATTTCGGAGCAGGACAGACTTGCCAGATTATATGCTTCCGGCTGTGAAAGAAGTTTATCAAAAGCACAGTACAGTTCATTGCCGTTTTTGACAATCTGCGCCGCGCCTTTTGAGGTCAGATATTCATAAATGTCCTTGAAATTAAAAACAGTCGGACCGGATAAAACCGGAACATTATAAATACAGGACTCTAAGGGGTTGTGTCCGCCGGTGCCGGAAAAACTTCCGCCGATAAAAGAAGCATACGCGGCAGAGTAAAGTTTCCCCAGCTCGCCCATTGTATCAAGCAATATTATTTGATTATCCGTAAAATTGCTTCTTTTGCTCCTGAGTCCGAAATTAAACCCCGAATCCGCAATCTGCTTGAGTACGCTGATATTTCTCTCGGGGTGCCTTGGAGCTATCATCAGCCTGAGCTCAGGATGTTTGGCATGCAGTTTTTTAAAAACTTCCAGTATGATTTCATCCTCGCCCTTATGTGTGCTTCCCGCAAGAATGAGTTTTTTGCCGTTGAGTTCAAGCGCGGCTTTTAGCTGCTCGGTTTCTTCAAAACTCATCAGGTTTTCAATATCGAATTTCAGATTTCCCATAACTTCGACTTTGTCTTTGTCGGCTCCGATATCGATTATCCTCTGCGCGTCAGTCTTGCTCTGCATAAGTATCAGCGAATAAAACGAAAGGATTTTTTTAAAGAAAAACGATAATTTTGAGTAGTTTTTATAAGAGCTTGGCGAAATCCTGCCGTTAACTATGATGAGCGGAATATTTTTTTTATTTGCGTATTTTGAAAAGTTCGGCCATATTTCAGTCTCAGCAATAATAACAGCTTTGGGAGAGAGTGCATCCAGCGCCGCATTAACCGAAAAAGGGAAATCATAAGGAAAGTACGTAATTAAGTCAGCTGTGCTTCCGAGTTTGTCTTTTGCGACTTCCTGACCTGTTTTTGTCACAGTTGTCAAAATTATTCTGAAGCTCGGAAAATCTTTTTTGAACCGCTTTATCAGCCCTTCAACCGCATTAACCTCTCCGACCGACACGGCATGGAAGAGAACGGAAGGTCTGGCATCTTTGATTTTGGGATAAAAACCAGTTTTGGCAAAAAAGCCTGCCCTGTATTTGGGTTTGAACAAAAAAAGGAGCAATATTACGGGGCTGAATAAAATGGTAAATATTATTAAAAAAGTGTTGTAGATAAAAAACATCATATGCATAATTATTTCCTGATTCATACTAATACAACAAACACTGCGCTAATAAAAGAATGAAACAATTGAAAATTTCTGATTTTTTAAAAAGAAATTTTCGCGTATTTTATACTATAATATTCAAAATTATCAAAATTTAATTAATTTCGGAGAATTCATATGACCGAAAATTTTTTAAAAGAAGGACTGACGTTTGATGATGTCCTGCTTTTGCCTAAGGAATCAAATATTGTACCTAAAGAAACCGACGTTTCAACAAAATTAACCTCTGATATTACTCTGAGTATCCCCATTGTCAGCGCTGCCATGGATACGGTTACGGAAGCCAGACTCGCAATTTCGCTGGCAAGAGAGGGCGGTATAGGAATAATCCACAAGAATATGTCAATTGATGAGCAGGTGCTTGAGATTGAAAGAGTAAAAAAATCCGAGAGCGGACTTATCGTTAACCCCATAACAATGCCGCCGGATAAAAAAATTCACGAAGCTCTCGAAGTTATGAAAAAATATTTGATTTCCGGTCTGCCTATTACTCAAGACGGCAAACTGGTCGGAATACTGACAAACAGGGATTTAAGGTTTGAAACTAACCTTAATCAGCCTATAAGTGAAGTAATGACAAAAGAAAACCTTGTAACGGCGCCGGTCGGGATAACCCTCGAAGAAGCAAAACGCATACTGCATAAGTACAGAATAGAAAAACTTCCCGTCGTTGACGATGATTTTGAATTAAAAGGTCTGATAACAATAAAAGACATTGAGAAAGCCATACGTTTTCCTCATTCCTGCAAAGACAAATACGGCAGACTCAGAGTCGGCGGAGCGTTGGGAATAACAAATGATATGATACAAAGAGCCGATGCTCTTATAAAGGCGCATGTGGATATTTTGAGCATTGATACTGCCCACGGGCATTCGAAAAATGTAATAAATGCCGTTAAAGAGCTGAAAAAGACTTTCCCTAAAATCCCTCTCATAGCAGGAAATATAGGGACTTATGAAGGAGCGGAAGCTCTTGCAAAAGCAGGAGCCGACTGCGTGAAGACAGGCATAGGTCCGGGATCTATTTGTACCACAAGAATCGTATCCGGTGTGGGTGTGCCGCAAATAACGGCAATAATTGACTGCGCAAAAGCCGCAAAAAAATTCGGAGTATCTTTAATAGCCGACGGCGGTATAAAATTCTCAGGCGACATTGTGAAGGCAATTGCAGCAGGTGCCGACTGCGTAATGATAGGCGGATTATTCGCCGGTACGGAAGAAAGCCCCGGCGAAACGATTCTTTATCAGGGCAGGAGCTACAAAATGTACCGCGGCATGGGCTCAATTGGCGCAATGAAAAAAGGCAGTTCAGACAGGTATTTTCAGAACGAGACAGAAACCGACAGCAAATTTGTTCCCGAAGGTATTGAAGGCAAAGTACCTCACAAAGGCGGTCTTTCTCAGACAATTTACCAGCTTATGGGCGGTTTGCGTTCAGGCATGGGCTACGTTGGAGCAAAAAACCTCAAAGAGCTGAAGGAAAAAGGTGAATTTATCAAAATTTCACTTGCGGGACTTAGAGAAAGCCACGTCCATGACGTAATAATCACCAAAGAAGCGCCTAATTACCGGATGGATTAGGTTTCAGAACTTTAACCGGTTTAAGATAAACGTCTATCATACTTTCACATGCCAGTCTGACTTCTTTTACTTCATCTTTTGTCAGCGGTTTTAAATACAGAAAATCAGGGAGTTTCTTATTTTTAAGAAAAGCCGAAGCAGATGAAGGAGTTAAGACACCTAATGATGAAGCTTTAGGAAAATGTAAAGTTTCAAATGAAAGTTCATCAACCTTCCTTAATTCAGGATATTGAGCAAATAAGGAATTTTTGATTTGTGTATGCATAGTTTTGATTAGTTTAGGGAACAAAACCACTTCTATTTCCAAATCCCTAATACCCTTATTTTGTGCTATTTTGACTAAATCACCAACAAATGCTTCACTGCCCAGCATGAAATCGTATAATCTCAACAGCTCTTCATTTTCGGCGGCGTTTCTTTGAAACTTTCTGGAAGATACCATTTTCACAAGTGTTTCTAAAGCAAAAAGTGAGTTGTTGCTAAATAATGACGAGTTTTTAAAACTTTGATTGCTTTCTGCGGACGATTTCCGGAAATTGTATTGTCTGTTGTTAATTAGGTTTACTTTCATTTATTTGTTCCTTAATTTTAATAACCATTGTTATTACTTTGCAAAAGGAAGCTGCAAATTATTAACCATATCTCTAAGTACAGAAATTTTGAGCTGATAAAGCTCTTCCTCGGACAGTCTGCTAATTTTTACAAGTGAACCCTTATATCCGGCATTTCTGACAACAGCCGTCAAATCTGAAAATTGGAGATTTTCCGTAGCTTCAAGAATTCCAAGTGTCTGAGGAAGTTTTCTTGCGTCAGAAACATGTTCCAGTTGCGGGCATGCAGTCGTTATTTTGTTTCTGCAGGCAGGTAGTATTGCACCGGCGATTATATCCAGTTGTTGTTCAACAGGAACTTGTAATCCGTCTAATATTTTGCGCATTTCTATTAAGAATTTATCTCCAACCATGTACCTGCATAAATAGCCCAATGCATCTTTTTGTGGTCTTGCGCCAATAACTTGGCAGTCAGCAACTGCTGTTATGGCCAGTTCCAACGGAATATCAAATTGCTGAACATAATTTCGCCCAAAATTTACCTGAGTATTCTGTTGTTTGTTTATTTTATTGAAGCTGTTTAACTTAACATTAACCGGTGATATTTTCATGCTCTTACTCCTAACACTTGTTTGTCAAAGAGATTAAAAACCTCTAAATCTAAAACTTGCTACTTAACAGCAAATTTTTTTACAAATGCTTAATAATTTAAGTACTTTATTGATACTTATATATAATTAAAAAATAATTTCTTGAGGAATAACCATATGAGACATACCCGCGAAAATTATTTTTTAATGTTTCTGGCTTTAGTTTTGGGTGTTTCACTTGCGCAGTTCAAAGTATCCCACAGCAAAATAACGCAAAAGGACATAAATTCCGCTAAGATTTCTCTTGACGCACAGCAGAAAGCAATTTTGATGTTTGAAAAAAAGATGCAGTGCGATTACATGGGTCCTTGTTTTGATGCTTTTGTTGACGGTGCGGTTGAAAGAAACCCTTCAGCGGCAGTAGAAAACTGTCAAAATGCCGTTGACAGTCTAAATACTCTGTCAGCTCCGTCAGTGCTTCCCGACAAGGTTCAAAACTTACTGAATAAATCAAAAAATATGTTTTATAAAAATGCTCAGTGGTCGCTCCGTTCGTCTCTGTATTTTGCGCGAGAGTCAACAGAAGCCGCGGGATTTCCTCCGGCAGACTCAAGTACCTGCAAGGCATACGGAATAATTGACAACGTGAATCGTTCCTACGGAATAAAAAAACTTATGGGTAAAAATTACATTGACTGCGAAGTTTTAAACGAAATGTTCGGTGAATAGCAGTTTGTTCGCCGGTTATGCCGAAATTTGATTTATTTTCAATAATAATTCTTTGACCTTTTCGGGTTTCAGAGGTTCTATTCCGAATTTCTTAACGATAGTGCAAGACGGGATATCGTTTTTGAATTTATAAAAAATCGGGTGCTGTTCGATAAGATCATTTATACACGTTTCAAGGCACTCTTTAAGCACTGTGGTATTAAAAAATTCTTTTCTGTTGTCCTGCGGTAGAATTTTGCCGAGCTCTGTCCAGAAATTATCTCCAAGCATGTATTT
Organism: uncultured Gammaproteobacteria bacterium; assembly: GCA_964511035.1. Taxonomy (GTDB): domain Bacteria; phylum Cyanobacteriota; class Vampirovibrionia; order Gastranaerophilales; family CAZEDP01; genus CAZEDP01. Next base: position 848 of record CAZEDP010000073.1, on the reverse strand, counting down.
TAACAAAACTGCCGCATCAACAGAATCATTACTCATATCTAAAGGGAAACTTTTCAGAATAACGAATTTTTTTACTGTTTCTATCGGGAAAAATCTCACTGTTTTAGCCGGAACAGCTTTGCCCATAGTTATTTTGTCAGTTTTGTAAAAGCCGACAATTCGCATAAATTATCTCAGTTTGTTATGAATCTATAAAACCGATGAAAAAAGTAAATTGCTGTAATTTAATCTTAAAATGCTATACAGGAAATTTAATAAACATTCTTTCCCTGTGCTGAATACATGTTTTTTCTATCCTGTGAAATTTTTTCTGTCAAAGTTGCTAATTCCTGCTCATTACTGCGAATATCCGACAAAGAACGGAAATATTTTTCAAAACCATCGCAGGCATTTTCAAGAATTTCTTTGCTGTTTAAAAACATATCCTTAGCAAGTTCGCTGTTGGTTGCGGCAAGCCTTGTAGTGTCTCGAAAACCGCTCGATGCGAGTTTAAGCGCAAGCTCGCCGATGTTTTTATCGGGATAGTCTTTAACAAAACCAAATAAAGCCTGACTAATCACAAGGGGAAGCCGGCTTATTAAAGTAACTGCAATGTCATGCTCTTTTGCGTCGGACAGTATAGTTTTAGCTCCGAGCAATGAAATTATACCGTCAAGTTTTTCGATATCTTTTTGATTAGAGTACTTTGAAGGAGTTAACACCCACTTTGCTCCTTCAAAAAGTTTTTCTTCTGAGCTGTCAATTCCTTTGTTTTCTGTCCCTGCCATCGGATGTCCGCCGACAAATCTTGTATTCAGATTTTGATTGTTTACAAAGTCAATTACAAAACCTTTTAAACTTGCGCAGTC
>CAZEDP010000072.1:6261-7837 GCA_964511035.1 uncultured Gammaproteobacteria bacterium | reverse complement strand
TGAAAACCTCAAAGTAAGGAAACGGATAATTGCGTTACAACCGCAGAAAAATTTTTATATCGCTGTTAATAACCTGCATTTGTCTTTTGTCAATTAATGAAGGGGCTTTTTCGTGGACTTTTAATTTTGACCTTAACCCAAAAACCATAGAAACAAAACGAAAACATACCCGTGAAAAGATTTTCGAACTCAAAAGAAAAGAAAAGGTTGAAATAGACAAATTATGGAACAGCCAGAAAAAACTTGAAGTCACGAAAAGCGAAATCAACCATTATAACGGCAAACTGAATGTCGCAAAAGATAACCTTCACAAGCTGAACAAAAACATAACCGTTCTGTCATCCGAACAGGAAAGAGCCGCAAATGCGGCAAGCGACAGATTAAGACAGGTTTATAAAGGCGAAAGAATAAGCATGCTCCATTTGATTTTTGCATCAAATGACATAAACTCTTTCCTTGACAGGGTATATTATCAAAAAAGGCTGGCAGTCCACGATAAAGTGCTTCTGAACGATTTGAGAAACAAGACAAAAAAATTAATAAAATCAAAACAGGCGGCAGAATATGAGAAAAGCACCATAGTAAATACTATCGGGGAGATGAACAAGAAAAAAAGAGATATTTCATCGCAGATAAATTTAAGCCAGTACCTTATTAATAAGCTCAGAACAGACAGAGCAACTTTCGAAGCCGCGGAAAGGGAGCTTGCGCAGCAGTCCGCCTCGCTTGAAAATAAAATAAGAAGGTCTGTCGAAAACGTTAAAATTACAGCCGGGTTCTTACGCCCGATAATAGGTTCGATAACATCAGGATTTGGGTGGAGACGCCATCCGATATTCGGAAGCAGGAGTTTTCACAGCGGTGTGGATATTGCGGCTTCCTACGGTACGCCCGTAAAAGCTTCCAATTCGGGAAAAGTCATTTTTTCAGGGTGGTACGGCGGTTACGGTAAAGTTGTAATTGTCAATCACGGGCAGTATCAAGGAAAAGCAACTTCAACCCTTTATGCCCACCTTTCAAGAATTGCCGTCAGCAGCGGTTCTGTGAAAAAAGGACAGATTATAGGCTATGAAGGCTCTACCGGTTACAGCACCGGTCCTCATCTTCATTTCGAAGTCAGAATTGACGGAAAACCCACTAACCCAATGAGTTATATTCGTTAAAAGTTCAGCAGTAAGGATGCAAGCAAATGTCCGATTTTTATAAAAAAAGAAACCCTAATTCAAAAAGATTTGTTAGAATCGCATTGCTTTGTGCATTTCTTGCAGGTACTTCCATCTTTTCCGGCACTTCTTTCGCGCAGGATATTATTAACAACGCTTCAATACAAACAAATCGCGAGGTAACTCCGCTTCAGGCAAGAGTTACGATGATTGACCTTAACAGCGACAAGCTTGATTATTATCAGGAAAAAAATGAAATGGTTGCGACGGGTTCGGCAACGCTTGACATAAAGGACCAGAATTCAAGGCTGGAAGCGGACAAAATAACTTATGATCAGGAAAAGCAGATAGTAATCGCCGAAGGTAACGTTAAAATAACCAAACAGGGAAAAATTATAACCGGCGAGTATGCC
>CAZEDP010000072.1:0-6203 GCA_964511035.1 uncultured Gammaproteobacteria bacterium | reverse complement strand
AAAATTGACCTTAATAAAGAATCGGCTCTAATTAACGAACCCACAACCGAAATCAGCAAGGTAAGCATAAAGGCTAAGACGGCGGATGTTTACCCCAACAGCCTTATAATAAAAAACGGACGCGCATCAATTAATAACAGGGATTTAAAACTTCAGCTTTCTTCCAATGAATTTTCTCCGAAGGAAGTCGCAAAATTAACCGATGAAAATATTTTGTCGGCGGATGAAAGCAAGCCTCCTAGATACAAAATTACCTGCAAAGAAATAATTATTAATAACAAAGGTGAAAAAAGCCTCATATCAATCAGAAATGCCACTATCAGAGTAGGGAAAATAAAAGTGGCAAGTATTCCGAGCCTTGAACTCAGCACAGACAATCAAATTACCAGAATAGAAACAATGCTTCCCGAAATGGGCTATACAAGAGACCTTGGCGGTTATTTCGGGCCCAGCCATGTTTTCAACATTCCGAACGGCTCAACATTGAAAGTTTCCCCTCTTCTTATGGCGGGAACGGGCGATTCCAAATTCGGTTTCGGCGGAATGGCAAGATATACTTCGTTTACAAACAAAACCGAAATAGCATACGGGACTCTTAAAGACAAGTTGGTCTTAAGAGGGGAGCAAAAACTTTTCAGTCCTTATACCAAACTGCGCTACGGCTCGAATTCATTTATTGATGACGGTATTTTCGGCGATAAAAAAGCCCGCTATTTGGCTGAAATTGTGGATGAGAGAAAACTCGGCTCTGCCATGAATTTTGATTTATTTACCAGAGCAAGCGCGGGTTATGCCGAAGATTACGGAAGAAGTTTCGGAACCGGAAGATTTAAGCTTCAGGGCGATTTAATTAACAATAAACCTCTTTTCAGTATAAAAGACGATTTGCTTCAATTCAGGCTGCATTCTCAGTTTGATGTTTCGGTTTACGGAAACGGGGATACTTTTGCACTGCTAAGGGCAGGTCCGAGATTGGATTCCAAAATCGGAAGACTGAAGCTGACATCGACGTATTTTCAAGCGGGAATTCACGGGCAGTCCCCGTTTGAATTTGACAGGTATGATCAGGGCAGAAGCAATCTGATTGTCGGCGGTGAGTACAAGCTGACAAATTATCTCGATATAGGACATATAAGAAATCTTAACCTTACAAGAGACAGATACGACGGCAGACTTTCGACGGAAAGCCAGTTTTACGCGCGTGTAGGACCTGAGGATTTTAAATTTAAGCTTGGTTATGATACAGTAAGAAAACGCTCGACTTTCGGGTTGGATTTGATGCTTGGTTCAGGAAGAACCGCCCTTGATTTCGACAGATTAAAGGTTTATCAGACCGAAAAGTAAAGCGGATTATAAATAACGAGGTAGATGAATGAGTCTAAGGGATTGGATTGCCAATAAAAAGAATAAACAATTAAATGCGGCTCTTGTTGAATCAAAAATATCCGGCGATGACCTTTCTAAATTATGGGTTAAATGTTTCAACTGCAGTGCGAATTTGCCCGCCAAGGACCTTGAAAAAAACCTTTCCGTTTGTCCTGAGTGTGATTATCATTTCAGAATTTCGGCAAATGCGAGAATAAACCAGCTTGTTGATGAAGGGACTTTTGTCGAAATAAATTCGGGCATTCAGCCCGCGGATCCTCTTGATTTTACTGATACCATGCCTTATAAAGACCGTCAAAGAAGCGCGAAAGAAAAATCAAACCTTAATGAAGCCGTAATTACAGGATTTGGAAAAATTAACGGACTGGATACAGCTCTGGCGGTGATGGATTTTGCCTATATGGGCGGAAGCATGGGCAGTGTGGTCGGCGAAAAAGTAACCAGACTGATTGAAGAAGGCATTAAAAAAAGAGTTCCCATAATTGCCGTAACGTCATCCGGCGGTGCGAGGATGCAGGAAAGTTCCCTAAGCCTTATGCAGATGGCAAAAACAAGCTGTGCTGTTGCAAGAGCAAATGACGAGGGCATACTCTACATTACTGTCCTTACCGAACCGACTTTCGGCGGAGTAACGGCGAGTTTCGGAACACTCGGAGATATTATCATTGCTGAACAGGGAGCCAGAATAGGTTTTGCCGGCAGAAGAGTAATTGAACAGACAATCAGGCAAAAACTTCCCGCAGATTTTCAAACGGCGGAATACTTGCTTAAATACGGTCAGGTTGATTTTATCACCCGAAGAAACGAGCTTAAAAGTACCCTTGAAAAGCTCATAAAAATTCATTCAAACCTGCCATGTGCGGCAAAAGAAACGGAAGTTACGGTGTAGTCTATGAATAAAAGTTTTACTCCTTTAGAATTCGAGAAATCGATATATCAAATTGAAGACAAGATTGATGAATTAAAAAAATTAAGCTCTGAAAGCGGCATTGATTTGCAGGATCAGATAACTACCCTTACAAAGCAGGCTTTTGAGTATAAAGAAGAATTATACTCAAATTTAACCCCGATACAAAAAATTCAAATTGCCCGCCATGCCAAAAGACCGACTTTCCTTGATTTTGTGGGATTAATATCCGACGTCTGGATTGAGCTTCACGGCGACAGGGCAGGTACTGACGACAAAGCCGTAACCGGAGGTCTGGCGCAGATTAACGGCAGGTCAGTTATGATTATCGGCACACAAAAAGGCAAATCAACTAAAGAAAATCTCGAATACAATTTCGGCATGCCTCATCCCGAGGGATACAGAAAGGCGTTGAGGCTTTATTACCATGCCGAAAGATTTAATCTTCCGATTATAACTTTGATAGACACCCCGGGAGCTTATCCCGGAATTAAAGCCGAACAGACCGGACAGGGGATTGCAATTGCGGTGAACCTCAAAGAAATGGCAAAACTTACCGTTCCGGTTATTGCGGTTATAACAGGCGAAGGCTGTTCAGGCGGAGCACTCGGGCTTGCGGTAGCTAATAAGGTATATATGCTTGAGCATGCTCTTTACACTGTTATTTCACCGGAAGGATGTGCGTCAATTCTTTGGAGAAGTCAGGAACATGCGGAAACAGCCGCAGATGCTCTTAAAATTACGGCAGATGATTTGTTAAAGCTCAAGGTAATTGACGGCATAATTAAAGAACCTCTCGGCGGAGCGCATTATAATCCCGAAGAGTGCGCGAAAAATCTTAAAAACACGATTTTAAAAAGCCTTGACGAAATGTCCAAAATGAGCGGAAGTGAGCTTAAAAAGAACAGATACGACAAGTTCCGCAAATTAGGCGTTTTTGTCGAATAAGTATTAAATATTGTAAAACTTTTCTAAAAACAGCAGAAAATAATAGCAAGTTTATTTATTTTCTTTTTTAAAGCAACCATTGAATCTTGTTTTAAAGGGAGAAAAATTAATATGAAGATTAACAATCAAATACCTTTCACAGGCGGCAAATGGATTGTCGGCAAACCATCAAACAAAGTTATACAGTCTGTTACGGAAAATATATATGCGTCTCGTATTGGACCATTCAGAGAAGCTATTCAAAATGCAAAAGATTTTTTTACTTCTTCTGAATTAATAGGATCCGATAAAATTGCAGTATTAAATTTTGTAAAAGACGATCTGACTCATGCAAGATTAGATTTATACAAAGTAATAGACGGAAAAGTAGAAAAAATTGCGAGTAACTCTTTGGCTCCTCGAGTTGAAGGACATTTAGACGGTAAGGGTATTTTTTATAATTGGCTCAGGTTGCTTGCCGAATCAGGAATATTAAAGTAATTCATTAAACTTTCCCGTAATTTTTAAACATAAATAGCTGTTTTTGCGCTATTATTTCGTAAAGAAATAATAGAAGATGTGCAAAGATTTATGACAAACTATATTGAAATAAGAATAAAACTCCCGAATATCTGGGCTGAATTTGTTTCAGAGCTTTTATTAAACAAATTGTCATGCAAAGGCGTAGTAACTGAAGAAACAGCTTATAAAAACGGCATCCCCGTTGAATCTGATTTTTCCGTTGTTAAGGGCTATATCTGGAATAATAAAGAAAATCCAATAAATACAGAAGAGTTTAAAAAACTTATTAGTGAAGAAAAACAAAAACTTTTGCTTTGCGAAATCCCTGAAAATGTTTTGGGAAACTGGGAAATTGACTTTGCTGAACTGAAAGACGAGGACTGGTCTGAAAACTGGAAAAAATTCTGGAAAAGCGAAAAAATCGGCGAAAAAATCGTAATCTGCCCGAGCTGGGAGCAATACACCCCAAAAGACGGTGAGATTATAATCAGCCTTGATCCGGGTTCTGCTTTCGGGACGGGTTCACATGCTACGACAAGGCTTTGTATCAAAGCACTTGAAAAATACCTAGAACAAGGCGATGTTGTTGCGGATATTGGCACGGGTTCCGGTATCCTTGCGGTTTGCGGGGCGAAACTCGGTGCAGAAGAAGTTGTCGGCGTTGATAATGACGGTTCGGTAATTGAAACTGCAAAAGATAATTCTTCTAAAAATAATGTTGAAAATTTATGCAGTTTTTTTGAAGGCAGTTCAAAAAACTTAAAAGACAAATATGATGTCGTGGTTTCAAACATTTTAGCCGAAGTTCTGGCAGATATGGCACAGGATTTAGCCGGTCTTGCCAAAAAGGGCGGGTATATTATTTTGAGCGGAATAATTGAGGAAAGACAAAACCTTGTCAAAGAAGCCTTCAATGCTGAAAGCTGTTTACTTGTTGAATGCTTAACTGAAGATAATTGGGTATTATTGGCTTATAAAAAGCTGTAAACATATGTAAAAAAATGTAAAATCTTTTTACATAAGTGACAAGAAATGATTTTCAATTTAAAATTATATCGTAATTGTTAACCTCGGGGGTTTACCTTGCTTCCTGTTATTACAGAAGAAATTAGAGATGAGTTATTCAAAGAAGTATTTGAGGACGTGAATCTTTGGCGGAAGAAGATGATTCACTATTTAAAGGAGCAAAATCCGGAAATAAATACTTTGATAATCGAAGCAGCCAATAAAACCGATCTTGACCCCAAAGGAGTTGCGCTTGGAGCTTATATGGCTTACAAACTGCTTGAATTGGCTGATGAAAACTTTGATTCAATTGACGATATCATTATCGAATAATTTCTATTCCTGATATGGAATTAAATTTAAACAAGAAAATAAGTTACGCAAGTAACGCTTTATTTTAGTTGCCGCAATGTAATATGAATTATTTATAGCAATATTTGGCAAATATGTTTCAAATAGTATTTTTAATGTAACTTTCGGGAGCTTCTTTTCAATTATTTAGAGGAACAAAAAGCCTTATATATAAATTATTATCAAGTTAATAAAGATTTTAACGAATCCCTCAATAATACTAATTAAAATCTATTTTTTAAAAAACAATATTAAGGAATGTGTGTAGATTATTATGTCGAAAAGTATTTTTATTGTTAAAGGGGTAATTTTTTAGAGATGAGAAATAAATCTGCTAAAGAACTTCGCGCGTTGATAAACCATTTATCGTGCCAGCTTATAAGACTGAAACCAGGGATTGAAGAATGCGAAAAAACCAGCCTGATGTACAACAGGCTTTTGATTCAAAGGGCTAACATAAAGAAAAAACTAAAAGACCTGCACTCAGGTAATATTTTTTCTTCAATGATAAAAAAACTAAGTTTTGAAAAAAACCCTAAATTAATTTGTGATTATTTCAAGTCTTCATAAAAAAGTTAAACTAAATACTGTCAGAATGTAAACTTCTCAGTCAGGTGCTATAATTTTAAGCATAAGAAAGAGAAGTTTATTTTTATGAAATATAACGAAGCAAAAATCGGAAGGGTTTTTGTAGCCCTTTTGGAAGACGGCGAAGACCTTCTGGAAGAATTAAAAGAGCTTATTAAGCAGGAAAATATAAGAGCAGGGTTCATTCATCTTGTGGGAGCAAACGGCGGCAGCAAAATGGTTCTCGGACCGAAAAAAAAAGAATACCCTCCGAAGCCGCATTTTTTTGAATTTGATGATGCGAGAGAATTTTTGGGGCTCGGGATTTTTGCATGGGAAGATGACGAGCCGAAAATCCATCTTCATGCGGGCATAGGGCACAGTTCGTCTTCGCAAGTGGGCTGTATCAGAGAAAAATCAAAGGTCTATATAACAACCGAGGTCATTATTCAGGAAATAATCGACATTGAGCTTGTGCGCGAAATTGACCCGCGATACAATGCAAGTCTTTTAAAATTCGGCGAATAAAATATTGCGT
>CAZEDP010000071.1:0-8222 GCA_964511035.1 uncultured Gammaproteobacteria bacterium | reverse complement strand
TATTCAATATTTTACTTCTTTAACATACAAGCCACATGTCCACAAATTGGGGCCGTTTGGACACTCAAAACCCTGCTATAATAACAATATCAGCAGTGTAAACTGCAATTAAATATATAAGAGGTAACAAAATTATGATAAGAGACCAAAACACCCACCAATCCGACCTGAAGGGGCGATTATAATATGAGCGAAAAACGCTAACCTGAACCCCCGTTAGGCTGAGTAGCGAAGCACCCGTAAAGAATGAGCAACCCAGTAAAAATTCGTCATTTTCACTTAAGTTGCTCCCGCTCAGGCGATGTTTCGCACTGCGTTGGATTGAATAGCACTGTTCGAAACTCTGCGAAGCAGAGTGAGTTTGCGAAGCGTATAAAGATAGCGAAGATTAGAAGCAGTGCTGAAACATAGGATGCGAAGACTCCGAAGCCTGTTTTTTTTGATCTGTAACCATATTACTGGACACACAAAAAGAAGGTAGACAAACAAGGTTCTTGTATTCATATAAAATTAGAAAAAGGAGAAACTATGAAACAAGACAAATTTACAGATCAAGAGAAAGAAATTCTGTTAAAAAATCCCAATATTTTAAAAGTCGAAGGTCAGGTAACGTATAATCCTGAGTTCAAATTAAAAGCCATTGAAGAATATAATAAAGGTAAGTTTCCTATTCAAATATTCATTGATGCGGGTATAGCAGTTGATATACTTGGCAGACCTAATGCCGGAAGAGCTCTAAAACGGTGGAGAAAAGTATTCAAAAAGCAAGGCGCAATGGGGTTTCTTAAAGAACAACGAGGGCGAATAAACAAATCTTGTATTGGAGAATTATCAACAGAAGAACGCTTCAAAAGAATCGAAACTAAAATAGCATATTTAGAGGCTGAAAATGATTTCTTAAAAAAGCTGAAAGCTTCAGAAAGGGGGTTGAGCTGACAACTAAAAAACGATTTCAGATAATTCAGTCTACTATTGAAAAATCAAGCAGTTTAAATATTAAAGAGCTTTGCCAAATGGCTGGAGTCAGTCGAAGCGGATATTATTACTGGCTAAAATCAAAGGAAAATCGAAAACTTAAAGATAAAAACGATCTTGATATCATTAAAACGATCTTTGATGCAAAACACCAAAAAGCAGGCTGGAGAACAATACAGATGATTCTGGAAAATGATTATGGAAAGATTATGAATCATAAAAAAATCAGACGAATAAAAAATGAATATGGATTAAATACACAGATAAGAAGAAAAAACCCGTATAAAGCTATAGCAAAAAAAACACAGGAACATTCAATCTGCCCTAATACTCTGAACAGAAAATTCAATGTGTCTTCTCCATATAGCGTTTATTCGACAGATATTACATATCTTTTTTATGGTAATGGTCAAAGGGCATATTTATCAAGCGTAAAAGATTTGGCAACAAAGGAAATTGTTGCGCATTATCTTTCCAAGCATATAGATATGGATTTGGTTTTTAATACTTTAGCTAAAACCATAGATAGTACACCAATTCAGTGTCTTGAGTCTCTAATGCTGCATTCAGATCAAGGATTTCATTATACCCACCCAATTTTCAGGAAAAAGTTAAAAGATTTAAAAATTACTCAATCAATGTCCAGAAAAGGTAATTGCCTTGATAATGCACCAATAGAATCATTTTTCGGACATTTCAAAGACGAGTTGAATTATTCAGATTGTGCTACATTTGAAGAACTGGAGAAACAAGTGAACAAATATATTTATGATTACAACAACAATCGTTATCAATGGAACCTAAAGAAAATGACCCCTGTGCAATACAGAGAGCATCTTCTTGTTGCCTAGCCTCTTTTTTCGAGTCCAGTTTCTTGGGCTCAGATCAAAGCACCGCCCCACATTTCTTTTTCACAAAAAGAAACGTAGGCAAAGAAAAACTTGCCTCGGAGTCTCCGCATCCTACATTTCAACCCTGCTTCTAATCCTTATTTTCTCAATTTGCTTCGCTAACTTGCCCTACGGGCTTCGAACAGAGCTATTCAATCCAACGCAGGGTGAAATGTTACGGGTGCTTCGCTACTCGGCACGGGGGCTAGATACAAACGTAATAAGTTTACAAAAATATTTCAGCAATATTTTAAATAGAGTTTCAATTCTTTAATATATAATTAATAAATATGCAAAACCTGTTGTAAGGTTTGTCAATATTGTAGGAATGTTTCATGAATAATGTCTCGTTATTAGATAAGTATGATTTGAGAATCTTAGATATTATACCTAATTTTAACCAAGGAATGAGGGGAGTTGGCTTTTTATTTGGAGCAGGCACTTCATTTGAAGCCGGTTATCCACTAAGTAATATATTAACAATGCAAGTAATAAATGCATTAAGCACAACTGAAAGAAACTTAATTGAACAAGTTATAAATAATCACAATAAAGTCCACGCCAAAGATTACTCATTAAGTGGTAATCAGCCCGATATAGAAGTACTTTTGAATATCTTATATAGTGCTATAAACGGTCCTTTTATTCAACAAATAGACGAGCTAACAAAACTTGAACGCAGTATAAAACATAAAATAGTGAATGAAATAACTGGAGTTATAAATCCTGATATTAGTCACCACATGATGCTTTTTTCTAAAATAAAGCAATTAATTGGTCATAGACATGAACCGTTTTGGGTATTTACAACTAATTATGACTTGTTATTTGAGCATGCATGTATGCATTCAAAGATTCCTATAAGAAATGGTTTTTCAGGAAGTATTGCAAGATATTTTGATATTAATCGGATTGGACTTGTTCATGGAAAGCAAAATAAAGAAAGACAGATAGAACCCTATAAAGAACCTTTTTTGAAGTTAATAAAACTACATGGTTCAATATCTTGGTACAAAGAGAACTCCGCTGTATATGAAATATCAGATGGCTTCAATTTCATAAACACAAAAGATTATTCAAGAGTTATGATTTTTCCTAGAGGCGATAAAGTTTTTGAGACATTGGGAAGTCCTTATCAGTCATTATTTGATTATTCAAACAAGATAATAGGAAAAAAGTGTCAATATCTTATTTGTTCTGGATACAGTTTTAGGGATCAGCACATTAATGAAAGACTTCTCATTCCGAAATTAAGCGAAGGAAAACTAAGAATTTTCGCATTTTTTAAAGATGAGCCTGAACACATTCAAGTTTTTAAAGAATTTCCTTGTTTTAATTATTTAACTCAAGACAAATTATTCATTAATCAAATAGAATACGAATACAAAAGTGACTTATGGATGTTCAGTAAATTTGTAGATTTTTTATGTAAATAAAGAGGATACTATATGAGTAACTATGTTATAGGGAAAGTAGTCGGAGTTTGCGGTGATAACGTTGAAATAGCTCTTATTGATCATTTCGATGAAGAGGAAGAAATATTAGGTGTTCCAGATTGTATGAGCATAAATGTTAATACAGATAAAGGTCCTATTCCAATATTAATAGGACAGCCGGGAAGTTTTATCAAAATTGAAATACCTAATGGGCAATTATTATGCATAGTTACAAATATTCAAATGAAAGAAACTCAAAATACAGCAAAGCAAATTAGCGAATCAATAAAAGATGACTGTTATACATTAGACAAAGCAAAAAGGATCTTAACTGCAATTCCCTTTGGCACTATAGCATCAAATGGTAATTTTGAGAGAGGTACAGATATCTTACCTACTATCAATGGCGATGCTATTGCAGTTTTACCAGAAACAATAGACAAAATTTACAGTAGCTATGCGGAGGGTATTTTTAAACTTGGAAAGTTGTCCTTGCTGCCTGAACAAGATGCTAAAATCAATTTAGATGCTTTTTTGACAAGACATGGTGCTATTTTAGGACAAACTGGCAGTGGGAAATCTTGGACAGTAGCATCATTTTTGCAAAAAATAGCTGAACTGGAAAAGTCTACAATGGTTTTGTTCGACTTGCATGGCGAATATCGGAGTGCTTTTGGTGATTATGCCGACTATATAGATGCCTCAGACATAGAACTTCCTTATTGGTTGATGAATTCTGAGGAACTTCTTGATTTAATGGTTGACCGTTCTGAATCCGCAGCTCCCAATCAGATAGCCAAATTTAGAGACCTATTGCAAGATGCTAAAATTAATCATGCTGAAAATAAAGATTTAGGAATCGACAAAATAAATATTGATACGCCTGTATATTTTGATTTTGAATCCATAATAAATGAATTTAGGAATCTTGATACTGAAATGGTACAAGGTACAAGAGGACCAAGACAAGGGGATTTATATGGTAAATTTTCTAGATTATTGATGCGAATTGATTCAAGACTCAATGATGTTAGATATAATATGATTTTTAAACCTCAAAAATATAATACTTCAGCATCGATGACAGATTTATTCAAAAAAATACTAGGAGAAGAGGACAATTTACCTAAAAAGTTAGTAATTATCGATATGAGTCCAATTCCTTTTGATGTTAGAACATCTGTTATTTCTTTAATTTTGAGATGTTTATTTGATTTTTGTTATTGGTACAAGAAAATCTATGAGAAAGCATATCCAGTAGCTGTATTTTGTGATGAAGCTCACATTTATTTAAATGAATATGATATAAATACTAAATCATCAAGGGAATCAGCAGAAAAAATTGCAAAAGAAGGTAGAAAATATGGTATAAGTTTGACTGTAATAAGTCAAAGACCAAGGGAAGTTTCAGCAACCATCCTTTCACAATGCAATACATTTTTATGTTTAAGGATAACAAATCCAGACGACCAATCTTATGTTAAACGTTTATTACCAGATTCAATTGGTGGAATTGTGAATATGTTTTCTTCTTTAAGAAGAGGTGAATGCATTCTTTTGGGAGATTCTGTAATGATGCCAACAAGAATAAAAATTGATGAACCAAATCCAAAACCTAACAGTGATGATACATCTTTTTATAAAGAATGGAGTTCTCCTCACGAAAAAATTGAGATTGAAAAAGTTCTTGATGTTTGGAGAAAGCAGAAAATAACTGTTTGATCTTTTGTATATTTAATAAAATCCAATCAGCTGAGTGGAGAAGCTCAGTCTGCAGCAGGTTGTCGAGCATGATGCGCATACCTATTTCTTCCTCTCAGTGGCTGGGCGGGATTTGAAAAAATTGTAGCCATAGGGCCACAAATTGGGGCCGTTTGGACGCTCAAATCCCTGCTATAATAACAATATCAGCAGTCTAAACTGCAATAAAATATATAAAAGGTTACAAAATTATGATAAGAGACCAAATCACCCACCAATCCAGCCTGAAGGGGCGATTATAATATAGCAGCCATTTGCAAAAAGGTTGCAAAAAGGCTGCAAATGGGATGCAAAAAACACAAAAATTTCACTATACTGTAATATTTCGTAAAGTTTCGCTTAAAGATTTTATACTGTTATTTCGACCTCAAAAGTCCTGTCCCACGGGTACGAAAGGCCGATTTTGTCTGTATTGATATTCAGCCTTTGAGACAAATCCTTAATATACGGCTCTAAAAGCTCTATTAAGAGCTTCATATCTGCTTGGTTTGTCAAATTCCTGATTTTCTGCCTTACCTGCGACTGATATGCCCAATCGTCAAGAAGCCTGATAAACAGGACTTTTTTGTACTCTTTTTCGTTAAAACTCCCTGCCTTTTCGCAAATATAGCGCATTATGCCGATAGACAGGGTGCTGCCCAATGTGTTGCCGGTTGTATTCCAGCTTGCATAGGAATAAAAATGCGTTGAACCCAAATTCGGCAAAACAGCTTCCCTGACGAAATTATTGTCCGAGCCGTTTGCATAAGCGGTATCGGCTGTTATAAAAGGCTTGTTTACGGTCAATAAGAGCTCTGATACTGTATTTGCCCCTTCAATATTGACGGGATTCTTATGCAAATTCATAGCGTGGTCGTTTTGAGCCTCTTTTGGAGTATGGACAATGAGAAGCATATCGGCTTTATCAGTATTTTCGGCAGCTTCGGCTCCGCACATTTTTATCTGTCCGATTGCTGATTCAAGTATAGTCCTGTTTTCATATCTCGAAATTATGTCTTTGCCCTGCTCATGGGAAAAAACGGGATAAATCCTGACTTTTTCATTAAAGTTCTTCAGAAATGACCTTATAAGAAGACAGCAGGGAATTTCATCCGCCCCCGTCTGAACTTCGGCTTTTGCTGTCAAATTATTTTCTGTTATTTTCTCTTTCAAAAGTTCCGCTTCTTCAACGTTAAAACCGAACTCGGCAGTATCGTCCTGACTGTAAATCAGATAATCGATTAAACCGTCTTTTAAAAAGGACAGGTATTGCTGATTTACTTCAAAGTTTCGTTTTCTTGAAGATTCATAATCCTCTAAGATATCCGTAGGAATTTGACTTTTAGCATCATATAAAGCCTTTTCTTCGTTGCTGTCGAGTTTTTTAATCTTGCTTTTATGGGAAAGAAATGAGTATAGAAAAATCAGCTCACCGTACTGCGACCAGTATTCTTTTTCTTCCTCGTTAATATTATTGTTGGAAATCCGCATTATACTGCTGAAAGCATAAACCGTTATTTGATTTTGTTTTTTATAGCGAAATAAAAGCTCTTTGAGTTTTTCAATTTTTTGTTTTATTTCCTGAAAGCTTTGTGTTGTCCTTCTCGACTGAACCAGCCCGCCGTAAATAAGCGTATCGAGAGAAATCACAACGGAGTTGATTTCATTTTCACTCAATGCCTTATCTGCAAAGTTAAATATTTCTTTGGTGTCTGCAGGTTTGCTCAATCCGCCGCAAATATTTCTCGGCGGAAGAATGACTTTTGCATTTTTATTGATACCTGCGATTTGAGAGGGCAGAGAATAGCTGACGGGTCTGTCATCAATCGGGATTAAAAGAATTTCAAACAAAGCTTATATCTCATTGTTTTGTATTAACGTCCGGCGCATCAAGGTTTCTCAGCATCAGAGGTTTTTTGTACATGTCCTCAAAATTGAATTCGAAATCTTTTTCAATGCTCTGACTTTCAGTTTCCCTGATTTCATTCATTGTTTTCATGCTTTCGATAAATTCTGAAGAGGCACCGGGCAGTGACGGCATTAGTGTCGGTTTATTGCTGTCTTTTACGGGCAGTGCAAGTAAAATTTGATTAGAAGCCGATTCCCTCCCGCTTGGAGATATAATATTTGCTATTTTCAGGTCGCTGAAATCATCATTTTTCCAAACCGCACATTCAAAATAAACATTTTTGCCTTCCAGTTTTTTATCTTCGGGCATTTTGACGGTAATTTCGGCAAGCCCGTTCGCAGAAGTTTTTCCTTCCCCTGTTGCAATTATGTCTTTGCCGAGTCTAAGTTCATGTCCGTAGAATAAATCTGAACCTTTATTTTCTAATGAAAGGGCAACGGAAACATAGCTTCCTGATTCAGCCTTGATTGTAAATTTATTTTCCTGACCTATGTATATTCTGGCGGGTCTGTATATTTGCGGATAATCTCTTGTAATTAAGAGAGAAGGTTTTTTATAACTCTGAAACTCAATCGAACTTTCAGCAAAAACTCTATTAATTGACAAAAGCGATAAAACCGCTAACAAAAAAATTATTTTTTTCATAATCTTTCTAAATTTTCTAACCGGAATAATTATACATCAAGAAGATGCGGAAAAATGTAATTTTCCTCGCATCTTACATGATATAGTGTCGAGGCAAAATCGACGGCTCCTCTCCGCCGTTATTGCCTCTCAAATGAATGAGTTATCAAAAGAAAACTCATCGTATCCTCTAAGCATATACGCTCAAAAATAAAAAATCCGAGCAATCGCCGGATTTTCGCAGAAAATTTTATTTTAAAAACTTATATAGCATAAGCATTGGACTGTTTTTTGCTCTTCTGAATTTTTCAAACCCTCATTGTCTGTGTTTAAATTATAATTATGCTATATAAGGTTGTTCGGGCTTTACCCGAAGGATGATGATATTTAAGGGAGAATTCTTTTGGATACTAAATTAGCGGTTATAGGATGCGGAATTTGGGGAAAGAATCTCGTCAGAAATTTTTATCATCTCGGCGCTCTTTTTGCTGTTTGTGATACTGATGCCGAACTGCTAAACGAAATTGCCAGAGAATACACAAATGTAATATGTACGGACAAACTTGATAATATTCTCAAAGACAAGGATATTGACGGTGTTGTTGTTGCAACACCAAGCCATACTCATTATGCGATAGCAAAAAAAGC
>CAZEDP010000070.1:7937-8261 GCA_964511035.1 uncultured Gammaproteobacteria bacterium | reverse complement strand
CAAGTGATGCTCTTATACTTGCTAATCATGGCGTATTAACACTGGGCAAAACCCTTATAGAAGCCTTTTATAAACTTGAGACGCTTGAATTATCGGCTGATGTGTATATAACATCAAAGCTGATGGGCAAACAATCAATCTTATCAAAGGAAAATATTAAAGGATTAATTGATATCCGCAACAGCATTCAAAAATGAATTTTTTTATTGAGCATAAAAATTGTTTGTGTTATACCTATGGCTATAAATTAAGCGATTTAATATCGTTTGGAGTTTTGTTTTTTATACATTTACAAATTTAAAGGAGAAATCAGATGGCCCAAAA
>CAZEDP010000070.1:0-7912 GCA_964511035.1 uncultured Gammaproteobacteria bacterium | reverse complement strand
CTTATTCAGAGAAGGCAATGCCGAAATGAAAAACCTCCTTGGTGGTAAAGGTGCTAACCTTGCAGAAATGACAAACGCGGGTCTGCCGGTACCTCCCGGGTTAACTATTACAACCGAAACGTGTATGGAATACATCGATAACGGTAACGTAATGCCTGCCGGCGTGCTTGATGATATTAAAACAGCTCTCACCGACGTAGAAAGAGAAACCGGAAAGAAATTCGGCGATGCTTCAAATCCTCTTCTCGTATCGGTTAGATCCGGCGCAAGACTTTCTATGCCCGGCATGATGGAAACCATTCTTAACTTAGGTCTCAATGACAGCACAATTAACGGCGTTATCAGCCTTACAAACAACGAAAGATTTGCATACGACAGCTACCGCAGATTCCTTTCTATGTTCGGCGGCGTTGTGCTTGACATCAGCAAAAACTACTTTGAAGAAATTCTTGATCATGTAAAAGAATCAAAAGGCGTTAGCCTTGATACAGAACTCGATACGGCTGCATTAAAAGAAACCGTTGTTAAGTTCAAAGCATTAATTAAAGAAAAAACCGGAAACGACTTCCCGCAGGATCCTTATGAACAATTAAGACTTGCTGTTGAAGCAGTATTTAGCTCATGGAACATCCCGAGAGCAGTATCATACAGAAACCACTACAAAATTGACCACAGATACGGTACAGCAGTTAACGTACAGAGCATGGTATTTGGAAATATGGGTAATGACTCCGCAACAGGCGTATCATTCACCCGTAACCCTTCCACAGGCGAAAACGTATTCTACGGTGAATACCTCACAAACGCTCAGGGCGAAGACGTTGTTGCAGGTATCAGAACTCCTAAACAGATTTCTGAACTCGCTGTTGAAATGCCGGCTCTTTACAATGAATACGTAGCTATCGCACAAAAACTTGAACGCCACTACAAAGACATTCAAGATATGGAATTCACAATTGAAAAAGGTAAACTTTATGTTCTTCAAACAAGAGCAGGCAAAAGAACAGCCGCAGCAGCATTAAGAGTTGCCGTTGAAATGCAGAAAGAAGGAATTATAACAAAAGAAAGAGCCATTCAACTTGTTGATCCGGCTCAGTTATATCAATTACTTCTTCCCAGCTTTGATATCAAATCAAAAGATGCAGCTAAAAATGCCGGCAGACAGATTGCTATCGGCTTAAACGCTTCTCCGGGCGCTGCAACAGGTATCATCGTGTTTGATCCCGATGAAGCTGAAGAAAGAGCAAAAGCAGGCGAAAGCGTAGTCCTTACCAGAATCGAAACATGCCCTGACGATATTCACGGTATGATTCCGGCTCGCGGCGTTTTGACATCCAGAGGCGGTATGACCAGCCACGCAGCAGTTGTTGCAAGAGGCATGGGTAAACCCTGCGTTGCAGGATGCGAAAGCGTTAAAATCGATCTTAAAAACGAAACAATGACCGCTCCAAGCGGACAAGTTTATAAAAAAGGCGACATCATATCCATAGACGGTACAACAGGCGAAGTATTCGCAGGCGCTATCGATACGGTTGAACCTAAACTTGATGACAATTTCAGAACCCTTCTCAGTTGGGCAGACGAAATCAGAGGAATGAAAGTCAGAGCTAACGCCGATACACCGACCGACGCAGAAAAAGCACTTGAACTCGGCGCTGAAGGTATCGGTCTTTGCAGAACAGAACATATGTTCATGGCTCAGGACAGACTTCCCGTTGTTCAGGAAATGATTATTTCCGGTACTGAAGAAGCAAGAAAAGTTGCTCTCGGCAAACTTCTTCCAATGCAATATCAGGATTTCAAAGAAATTTTCAGAACAATGGGTACATTGCCTGTAACTATCCGTCTTCTTGATCCTCCGCTTCATGAATTCCTTCCGAACCATGAAGATATTCTCACCGAAGTTATCGAACTGAGAATTAAAGGAAACAACCCGGGTCTGCTTGCTCAAAAAGAACAGCTCCTTCAAAAAGTCGGCGAACTTAGAGAAGCCAACCCAATGATGGGATTAAGAGGATGCAGATTAGGTCTTACATTCCCTGAAATCAACGAAATGCAAGTCAGAGCAATCTTTGAAGCAGCATGCGACTTAACAAAAGAAGGCCTAAGAGTAAAACCCGAAGTTATGATTCCTCTTATCGGTCACGTTAACGAACTTAAAACAGCCAGAACTCAGCTTGAAACCGTTGCTAAACAAGTAATGGAAGAAAAAGGCATTCAGGTTGACTATCAGTTCGGTACAATGATTGAAATTCCTCGTGCAGCTTTAACCGCTGACGATGTAGCCGAATACGCTGAATTCTTCAGCTTCGGTACAAACGACCTTACACAAATGACATTCGGTTACAGCCGTGACGATGCCGAAGCCAAATTCTTAAATAACTATCTCGACAAGAAAATCCTTCCTGACAATCCTTTCGAAACATTGGATACAGAAGGCGTCGGACAGTTAATGAAGATAGCTATCGAAAAAGGCAAATCAACCAGACCGAATATTAAACTCGGAATCTGCGGCGAACACGGCGGCGATCCGAAGAGTGTTAAATTCTGCAACTCAATCGGTTTGAACTATGTAAGCTGTTCACCGTTCAGAGTGCCGATTGCAAGACTCGCTGCAGCTCAGGCAGTTCTTGAGCAAAGAGGCGAAAAAGTTCTTGTAACGCATTAATTATATACAATTAAAAGACTCTCTCTTTGATTTAAGGGAGAGTCTTTTTTATAGATTTTTATTTAAGATCCGCTAAAAAAAGAACTCATTGCATTTCCAATATCGGTTGCTTCTTGTTGTACGAATATAAATAAATTCGTTATTGCAGAAACCAAAGCATCAAGTATACTGCTAAATTTAAAAGTTTCTTTTCCTTCAGCAGTAGTGTTATCATTCAAATCAAGTAAGAACTTGCCCGCTGTATCACTGTCTGAAAAAGTGGTTGCTGCTTGAAATGATTTCAGGTCTATACCTTTAACTTTATCTAAAGAATATTCATCCGTTGTTAATTTTCCGTCTTTCATCTTCATTAGCTTTACACCTTGCTTTTGAAGTTCATCACTGCTGATGTAACCGTCCCCATTCATATCAAGCAACTTCATTTCTTTAAATAAATTATCTTTTGTATCTGTATAGCCGAGTATTTCACTTTTTCCGTTAAATTGCCCGTCTTTGTTTTTGTCCTGAACAAATACATATTCATCATCACCTATTTTTACTTCGTATGGATCATTTTTTGTTTCACTTGAAGGGTCAAGTTCACACAAAGCTGTTTTAGCCTGTTGATAAGTGTAGCCGTTTTTCAAAAAATTACTGTAGGTAAAAAAGTAAGAATTGAAATGTAAACAGTCAAATCGTCCATCCTTTTTCATAGCACTCATTACTACACCTCTTGCATCTTGCAATGATTGATTTGAAGCAAGAATCCTTACATCAACGTAATTGGCTGCTGTTGCTGCATATAGTGCGTCCGCGTTCAAAGTGCTGTAATCTGCATAACCGTCACAAGCGCTGGAATCTAAACAGTCAATACCATGATCATAATAGGTTTGTTCCGAAAAGAATCCGTTAACCTCAAAAAACTGATTCAAGTCACGTGTAAGCTGGTTCTGGTCAGCTGTTGTTACAGGACTGCAGGTCGATTCAAGCAAATTTATCTCATCTGCATATTCGGATACATCTTCATCGTTACATCCCATCGCTGAAGGGCGTGGCGGTGGCGGCGGAGGTGGTGGAGATGACGGAGGATTTTTTGGAGTAGCTGCTTCGGGAGGTTTGTTATTAATATTATTTGCTGTAACAAGAGAATTAGCGGATTTGATACCTTTCTCCGCAATTTTGATATTACCTGTTTGGTTTAACGAAACGATTGTATTATTTTTTTTAGGTGCTGAATCCGCGATTCTTTGTCCGACTTGTTTTGCATATGGACTAATAAGCGGTAAAGAAGCCACAGCAACTAAACCGCCTATGACAATGTATTCTAACAATCCTTGCGCTCTATTTCTTTTTGTTATCATCTCGAAAGCTCCTTCTTCGTTTGTTCTTATATTGCTATTATTAGAATTCCTTTTTATCCTGCAAGCAATTTATATTTAATTGATATTAGTATTCCACTTTAAAGAACTTTCTATTCTAGGCTTCCTATATGTTTATATAATCTGTAACAAATCTGCAAAGTATTCTTTTATTGCATTAGACAACAGATTTATCTCACAAACAGCTGGTTTGATTTCTCTCAAGCAGGTTGTATTTTCCTCATCAAACTCCTGTCCAAATATACCTCTGATTTTTTCTCTGTCTATATCAAAAAGAATACTGCCATGCTGAAGAATATAGCCTTTTCGCCTGACCTGCGCGCTTCCTATGATTTTTTTGCCTTTAAAGCATAAATCCGCGCCTGTTGAAATTTTCATACAATAGTCATCTTTTGTATAAACTTTTTCCCTCTGCGAAAATTCCAGGTTAATACCGAGCTCTGCAAAAGCCCCGATAAGGGCTGAGGATATTTCTTTATAAGAAGATTTTATATTACTGCCGTTTTTTAACAGCTTTTCACTAATGACAAAACAATAAGTTAATTCTTTATCGTGTAAAAGAGCTCTCCCGCCGGTCGGTCTTTTAACGATTTCAATGTTGTTTTCCCTGCAAAAATCAAGGTTTATCCCTTCCAAAGACTGATTTCGTCCGAGGCTGAGTGCGGGATTCTTCCATCCGTACAGTCGAAGAACCGGATTTCCGCCGGTATTAAGGGCTTCTTCGAGAATATTTTCATCTCTTTCCATATTTGTTTTGCCGTCATATTCACCGTAGGGAATAAAAATGACCATGCTTATTCCTTATCGCAAGAACAGGGCTGAGGCGGCTGAGAACATTTAGATTGATAAACAAACGAAAAATGAAACGGATAAGATTCTTTTTCGAGCTCGTGCTTAACGCTGTATATTTCTTCTAACGAATGCGCGAGTTTATCCCCCAGCCATTTGGGAAATTCTCTTCCGCATATCTGGCAGAAAACAGGCAGTCCGTCTTTAAACCTGATAACACTGATGTTAAACTCATTGTTGCATTTGCATTTAAGTGTCAACCTCGGGTATTCATCATGCCAAACATTATCTAAAATATTCATAAGCCCTTGCCCTTAAATTTAATTTTTTACAGGTTTAGATTAATATCTATATATTAGATTAAGCAAAGAGATTTTTCAGCATGACAAAAACAGCATATTTTGAATGTTTTTCTGGTGCAAGCGGTGATATGTTATTGGGAGCATTATGGGGAGCAGTTGAAAATAAAAAATATTTACACGCTGAACTGGATAAAATAAAAGACGTAAAAAATCATTTCTCCGTTGAATTACGTCTAGTCAAAAGACTTGGTATGACAGCTAATTTTGCTGACGTAAAAGTATTAAAAGAAGACCACCATCACAGAACGTATAAAGATATTAAAAACATAATTAACGCCTCGGAAATTAACCTCGATGCAAAGGAATTAGCATTAAAAATTTTTCATAATCTGGCACTTGCCGAAGCAAAAGTTCACGGATGCGGTATAGATGAAGTTCATTTCCACGAAGTCGGCGCAGTTGATTCTATTATTGATATAGTTGGGTTTTCTGTTCTGTTTAGCGCTTTGGATATAGAAAAAACAATAGTTTCACCGGTAAATACAGGATGCGGACTGATAAAATGCGACCACGGCACAATGCCCGTTCCTGCACCGGCAACACTGGAATTGTTAAATATGTTCAAATGGCCGGTTAAAAATATTCCAACTGTTGAAACAGAGCTTCTTACTCCGACCGGAGCCGCAATATTGGGAACCATTGCTGATGAATTCGGATATGTTGAAAATCTGGAAAATATAGAAATAATTTCATGCGGAGCAGGCTCAAAAGACTTAAAAGAAATTTCTAACGTCGTAAGATTTACGCTCGCAAATGACATCAACAACAGCGTGAACAACAAATACGTGTACATCATTCAATGTAATGTTGACGATATGAGTCCTGAGACGTACGGCTATATTTTCGACAAACTTTTTGAGACAGGAGCTCTGGACGTATATTTAACTCCCGTCATTATGAAAAAAAATCGTCCCGGAAATATCCTCAATGTAATGTGTAATGAAAACAAGATACCGGAAATTGAACAGGTTATATTCGACGAGACAACGACTTTTGGCATACGCAGGTATAAAACAGAGCGTACGGTTCTTTCAACTGAATTTAAGACCATAGAACTTAGCGGACTTGGCAAAGTAAAAATTAAAATCGGCAAGGATACAAACGGCAAGATTGTAAAAATCAAGCCTGAATACGAAGACTGTCTTAAAATAGCACAAGATTATAACATCCCTTTGCGAGATGTTATAAATCTTGCTGTGGAAGCTTATAACGAAGAATCTTAAATTTCACTTAGGCTATTGTAAGCCCTTCATTAGGATCTTGTGACCCAATAATATTTTCAAATATAGTACCTTTCAATGCGCCACTTTTCTGAAGTTCGGCTAATTGTGGTCCTGTAAGTTCAGCATAGACAAGAGGAAGATTTTTACCCCCCCTGAGGATCTTATCTGCAATTTCAGCAACTATCGCAAGTCCGAATCCACAGGCAGCCCCTTGATAAAAATCACTACTTGGCATTCTTAATCCTCCTTTTAAAATAACCTTTCTATCCCAAATATACTAAAATTATTTCTTATATATATAAAAACATTTCATTATAAAAAATTGCCTGTTTTTATACAAATATGTTTTTTAATTACAAAATTTCATAGAAATTTTGTAATTTATTCTTAAAGTAAATTTCAGTGATAAAGATTAATCCAAACAAATGATTTTTTAATCGAAATTTAATTTTGGCGGAAATACTGCCGATGAAAACATTATATAAGAGCTTTTGTCATGTGAATTTTACAGCCCTAAGCAAGCTTCAGGAGAGCATCAAATGAAAATTTACCGCGGAGTATATTTAAGCGAGGACGGTTTAAGCAACAGCATCAGAAGCATGCATCTTCAGACCTCGATATTGAGCACAATTAACGACAATATTACAGGTTTTGACAAGATAGGATATCAGAGAAAAGATCCCGTTGTAAGTTCGTTTTCCGAATATATCGGAGCGCACGCTATGAAAGAAGTAGCTGACAGAACGGTCGGCAGAATTAAAGAAACAAAAAATCCGCTGGATTTCGCTCTTATAAAAGAAGGCTATTTAAAATACCAAACACCTGACGGAGTTAAGCTCACAAGAGACGGCAGGTTGAAAATGGATAAAAACGGCTATCTCTTAACGCTGGATAATCACCATGTAATCGGCGAAGACGGAAATCCCATAAAGTTTAAACAAATTCCTTTAAGCTACGAAGACATAAAAGTAAGCCATGACGGAACGATATCTTATCTGGACAGAGATACCAACAAACTTGTGGAAACAGGCAAATTTGCTATTGTGAATCTTGCCGGAAAACCGGCTGATGAAATTGATATAAGGCAAGGCTACACAGAAAACTCCAACGTAAAGCTGGAAAGAGAATTTTTCGCACTCGTTCCGGTAAGAAGAAACTTTGAAGCAAACAGGCAGATGTACATAATTCAGAATGACGAACTTTCAAGAGTGATTCAGGAACTCGGCAGAACCAGCTGATAAATAAGGATATAAGTATATGAATAATCTTCAGGGATTAATTGCAAGGTCAATCGACAATTCAAACGTCCAATTCGAGTGTTTAAGCTACATTACAACTAACGTGGCAAACTACAATACCGTAGGATACAAGAATCAGAGGTTCGACAACTACCTGATGAATGCCGGCAGAATAGAAGGAACTGTCAGGACAGATTATTCCAACGGGTTGTTAT
Organism: uncultured Gammaproteobacteria bacterium; assembly: GCA_964511035.1. Taxonomy (GTDB): domain Bacteria; phylum Cyanobacteriota; class Vampirovibrionia; order Gastranaerophilales; family CAZEDP01; genus CAZEDP01. The sequence goes on along the minus strand of CAZEDP010000070.1, from coordinate 59 downwards.
ACGCAACGAGACGTCCTCTCGATGTTGCGGTTGACGGAGCGGGATTTATTCCCGTTACT
>CAZEDP010000069.1:0-8261 GCA_964511035.1 uncultured Gammaproteobacteria bacterium | reverse complement strand
GGTCGCAATTGTCGGTTTTACTTTATAAAAAGCGGAATTAACGCCGCGCTGACAGTCCAGAAAATAAATGTTAAGGTTATCACAAGAATAATCGCTTTCTGATTTTTTCTGAAAAATTCCATTCAAATGTCCTCTCGAAAAGTTAACTCAACTATTGTAAACAAGTTTTCTTTTAATACTATATAATAAATTATCTTATAACTTCAAAATATTGACTTAAAACAACTAAAAATTTACAAACTTTACGGAGAAATTTTGATGAAAATATATAAGTTAAAACCCTTTTTCGTTTTTTTAATTATGTTTTTTCTTTGTTTTTTGGGCTCTTTCAGCGCATTTAGCCAGTCAGACTCCGACCAGCTCGGCATAAGCATGAATGCTTTAAAAGAAAACATTGCCAAATTTGAATCCGACCTCAGACAATACCCGGGAGACATAAAGCTGCGTTCCGATTTAGCCGGCGCTTATCTTGTCAGGGGCAATATTTACTTTAACGGGACGAATTACGAAAAAGCCGCAAACGACTACCGTAAAGGAATTTTTTACGTTCTCTATGATGAAAATCTGCCCAAAACACAAATTTCACCCGAAATTCTTAACGAGCTTACGGAAAGCCTCAATCGAATCTTGACTATGCAAAAAAATAATTCGTATGCCTCAAGACTCAAAATTGCGAAACAGCTAAGGGGCGAAGGCAGTTTTCTTGAAGCAGCGGTTGAATTTAACGCATCTCTTCCCGATAAAAAGAACAATATTGACGCTCTTACAGCTCTCGGCGATATTATGAGAGTTATTCAAAAGGACTGGAAAGCTGTTGAATATTACGAAAGAGCTCTGGCAATAAACCCCGCTGAAGCAGTCCTGCATTTAAAAATAGCACGGGCTTTATCCAAGCTCGGAAACACTTCTGACGCGGTTAAGGAATACAACCTCGCTCTTAATTTCGATGAAAAAGACACCGATATTGTTTCGGAACTCGAAAATCTCTGGAGAACAAAAATTAAAGAAAACCCTCAGGACGCTGATGCGCATATGAACCTTGGTGTAATGCTTCAGAAAAAAGGTGATTTTAAAGGAGCGCAGGAAGAATACAATATTGCCCAGAGCATAGACCCTTCAAATGTTACTCTCAGACTAAATCTCGGCACGCTCTTGCAGGCGCAGGGTGATTTGCCGACTGCAATAAGGGCTTATGATACAATTCTCGAGGTTGAACCGACAAATGTACAGGCGCATTACTACCGTGCAACAGCTTTGAGGCAAATCGGGAACATACAAGGAGCGGTTGACGAGTTTTTAATCGTGCTTAAAATTGAGCCCGGCAATGTTCAGGCAAGGAAAGATTTGTACGACACCCTTAAACAGTCTGTCGGTCCGCAGGAGAGGCTCAGTGTTTTTGAGAATTTCGCAAAAAATAACCCCGATGATGCCATTGCCCAATACAATTATGCATGGGAACTTCACAGCGCCAAACGCTATCCTGAAGCGGTTCAGTTTTATCAAAAAGCAATCTTTCTAAACCCGAATATACCTGATGTTTATATAAATCTGGCTTCTCTTTATAAGGAAACCAAACAAAACTATGAGGCGAAAACAACTCTTGAAAATGCTCTTGCAGTAATGCCCGAAAATAAAAAAATTAAAGAAGAATTAGAAAATCTGACCGAAAGCGAAAAGATTCTTCTGTATAAAAATGCGGTTGAAAAACATAAAAACGGCAATTATGCGGCGGCGGTGCAGGATTATCTCGAATTAATCTCAAAAGGCGAAGTTTCAGACGACCTTCAGGTTGATTTGGGACTTGCATATCAGGGATTGAATAAAAAAGATAAGGCAGTTCAGGCTTATAAAATGGCTTTAAGCATAAATCCGAGCAACAGCGAAGCAAAAAAATTCCTGAACGAAATTCAGTCAACAAATAATAGTGATGCTTACATAAAAAAAGGTCTCAAAGAATATGATGCAAAGAGATATCAAAATGCAATTACTCAGTTTAGCCTTGCCGTCAAATCAGATGCCGCAAACTGCGATGCATATTATTACAGAGGTTTGGCTTATGATGCTGCAAAAGCATATTTCAGCGCAATAAAGGATTATAAGAAAGTCATAGAGCTTTGCAGCACTTATGATATAGCTTATTATTCTCTGGGTGTTGATTACGATACCCTCAAAAATTTCCAACAAGCAGCTTTTTATTACCGAAAATTTCTGAAACTTTCAGGTAACAAAAATGATGAGTTCACGGCTTACGCCAAGAAAAGAGTAAAAGAGATAAAGTAATGGTCTCATTTCTTTCAACTGCACACCAAAACCCTTTTTAAAAGTAGGTTGGATAAAATTGTAAATTTTACTCAACAACAGGTACTGAATTATCTGGAAAAAACTTCAATATCGAGTTCATCAGAAATTCCTGACAAAAAGTAAGCGCTGCTTGCAACCATAGCCGCATTATCGGTACAGAACTTAATTTCAGGAGCATAAACTTTAAATCCCTTTTCGCTCAGGTCAAAGAACTTCCTGCGTATTTCAAAATTTGCCGCAACTCCGCCGGCAAGAGCTATTTTGTTTATGCCGAAATCATTTGCGGCTCTGAGCGTCTTTTTAAATAGGGTTTCGCTTACATTTTCCTGAAACGCTGCTGATATGTCTTCTATCGGAATACTGCCGCCGTCAAAAGATTTGATAAGCCTTAATGCGGCAGTTTTAAGCCCGCTGAAGCTGAAGTCGTAATTGCCGTCCGTCTTTGCTTCCGTAAATTTGAATTTTGATTTATCCCCCGACTGCGCCAGTTTATCAAGCTGAATTCCTCCCGGGTAAGACAACCCTAAAAGTCTTGCTGTTTTATCGTAAGCCTCGCCGACGGCATCATCAAGTGTTTCGCCGAGTATTTCCTGATTATTGTAATCATTGACTTTCATTATCATTGTATGCCCACCGCTGATTAATAAACAGATAAACGGAGGCTCAAGGTCTGTATTAAGATAGTTTGCGCATACGTGAGCGTTAAGGTGATTTACGGCTATAAAGGGTTTGTCATATATCATGCTTAAGGTTTTAGCCGCATTTGTTCCGACCAGCAAAGCGCCGACGAGCCCGGGACCTGCCGTTGAACAGAACGCCGTAATATTTTGCATTTCGATACCGGCTGTTTCAGCGGCTTCGCCGATAACTCCGTTAATAGCTTCCAGATGCATTCTTGCGGCAACTTCAGGAACAACGCCCCCGTAGATTTTGTGCGTGTCAATTTGAGACGAAATAACATTGGACAAAACTTTTCTGCCGTTTAAAACAATGCTTGCGGAAGTTTCATCACAGCTTGTTTCAATTCCGAATACAAGACAATCTTCCTTTGAAGAAGGTCCGATAAATACCTTTTGACCGCTCAGCGGTTTTTTAAATTCTTTAATCATAGCTATATTACATCATAAAAAAAGACCCGAAGGTCTTTTTAAAAACGAGGTTAAAGAAGAAAGAGGAAAAAGGAGTTATGGAGTGATTTAGCTGTCCTATGCTGCTTGTTTTTCTTGGGATTTAGATCCTTTTGCTTGATCGAAAAGACCGTTTAAAGTTTTGACGACTTTTTCCGGTGGTTCGCCGGATATTTGTGCCGTTAGTTCAATTATCTGTTTAGACATTCCTTTGGGTAATTCAACACCCATTTCTTTTAAGTTTTTATCGAACTCTTTCATGTCTTTTGCCATTTCTTTGTCATTGCCTTTGCCGCCGCCGCATCCTTTCATTTCTTTTACTTTACCGGAGCCTTCGCCTAATTTATCTTGACCGCCTCCGTTGTCTGCTCCGCCATTTTGGATCTGCTCCGTTATTTGTTTTATTGCTTCTTGGAATGCGCCCATTATTTTTTCTTCCGGAGATTGTGACTTACCGCCCTTGCCGCAACCGCCTGCTTGTTGAGAAGCCTCTGCTCCTGTCGGTGCGCTTGCTTCACTTGCCTGATTGGAAGCCTCTGTTCCCGATGTTCCTTCACAACCGCCTGCTTGTTCAGAAGCCTCTGTTCCTGTTGGTGCACCGCATCCTTCGGCCTGATTGGAGGCATCCGTTCCTGTTGATGAACCACATCCTTTTGCCTGATCAAAAATACTGCCGGAATTATCTCCACCGATTGCGTTTTGGGTGTTGCCGCTGTTGTCGCCTGTAAAAATGTTAATGTTAGTTACGTTATGACTGTTTACGTCCTGATGTCCGCTGCCAATGTTTGAGCTTTTAGATGCGCTTTGTACTGGTTGTGCTGCGCCTTGCCCTACTCTTTTGGTTGCTTCAATTCCGCTTGACATAATTCTACTCCTCTCTTTGGGGCTCTTTTTATCTTTTTGTCTTTGATATATATATAAAAACAAAAATAAAACTGTAATTGACAGTTGAAACATTAAGATAATATTAAGTTTTCTCAATTCAGACATGTTTCCCGCCTCATTTGAATGAACGGTAACATTAGAAAAAATCATCTTTTTGTTCATGTTGTTTTCCTGAAATAAACGGTTATAATTTTTCATGCAAGAAAGGAGTGGTGGCTCAGCGACTCATGATTATGGGGCGCAAAGAGAAAAATTGTGTATCTAAAAAACCTAAGGATGTTTGTGATTCCGAGTTTGTAAGGAGAATATAAACGCTTTATTTTTGAGCATCCGAAACATGTTGTTATGTATCAAACTTTTCATAACAATGGTTTTAGTTAGGGAAATATATCCAAGAATATTTTCAGACGGGATAATTGCCGGTTTGTTGTTTAGCTTGCAAGTTTAGTCAGGCTGTTTTTCCGTGCTCTGTTTTGCCCCAATCCATGCTTCTTTTAAAGAATATGATTTTGAAAACTATAAAAGTAACTATCGGCGTCCATACTATCATCATGTAAAAACCTGTAAGGACAGATTGCAAAACTGCTTTTGGAACCGATATCCGGTTATATTTTTTTATACCGTAAATCAGTCCCAATACGAAAAATCCGCATACTAAAGGAATTAATGCCAAAGAGCTTAATATATTAAACTCGCCTTCTCTCAAATCCCGAACTCCCTGAATAAACCATTCGGAAACAAGCCACACCGGAAGAACAAATTCCGAAACATAGGCTAACATATCAAGACTCACTCTTAATGAAATGCTTCTCGAAAAAATGACTTCCGTAAAATAATCAAGATACCTCCTGATGCTTCCTTCAACCCACCTGCGTCTTTGTTTCAGCAACGGCAAAAACTTCAATACACCTTCTTCATAAACTTCAACATCAGGACAAAATCTTATGTCCCAATTCTTCAAATGAAGTCTCGTTGAAAGATCAAGGTCATCAGTAATGGAAAAATCATTCCAGCCGTGTACATTTATAAGGGCTTCTTTTTTAATAAGTTCACCGTTGCCTCTTAGTTCGACAGCACCCCTGATAGCGTCCCTGCCCATTTGAAAATGTGTATCAAGAGCATATTCATTGTTTTGAAACATCGTTAATAAATTGAAATCTTTATTGCTGATAATTTTTCTTGCCTGAACTGCTCCAACTTCTTTATCCATCAAGTATGGGAGAGCTATTTTAAGGAAATCAGGCTTTACATAAGCATCAGCATCGAATATACATATGACCTCACCTGACGCAATTTTTAATGCATCGTTTAAAACAGCGGATTTACCCGGAAAAGCATCTTTGTCCCGCGTAAAATATTTAAACTTATGCGGATATTTTTTAGCAAAGTCTCGAAGGACTTTAATTGTATTGTCGGAACTTCTGTCATCAATAACAATTACTTCAAATAATTCGTAATCAATATCAAAAATATTGTTCAGAGTATTTCCAATAACATTTTCTTCATTATGTGCAGGTATCAAAATGCTTACAAACGGCTGATAAGCCTGCATTTCTGAGCTGTTGTCTTTTTTAGCGGATTTTCTCAGTTTTCTTCTGCGGTGATATTGCGCCAGATGAAGCATTAGGGCATAAACAGCCATAAAGGTTAAAACAATATATATGGAAGACCTGTTGGGAATAAATTTTTGAAAAAGAAACAAAAATGCCCATAAAAAAAGGAGTAGAAATGCCAGCGTTACTCTGTCCTTTATTCTTTTTCTCATTAATTACGCCCGATATTAATTTATTTCATTTTTCAATTTTATATTAAATTTCTCATTCGGGCATTAAAGTATTACTTGCATCATCAATTAATAAAAACATTTTGCAAGATTTTAGTAAAGTTGAAGCCTCTGTGAATAATGCCTGATAACTTCGGCTGCCATTTTTCTGCCTTTTGTTTCTTCAGCCAAAATCGCGAGTTTCTCTGCATTTTCAGCATATGTTTCCTGATTCAGCATAACTTTTATGGTTTCCTTCAGCTTATATGCCGACAAATCTTCGTATCCTATTTTTAAGGAACATCCAAGTTCTACCAGTCTTCTTGCGTTGTTTTCCTGTTCGGTTTGTCTTAAATCAGGTATAACAATAGAGGGTTTGCCGAGCGTTAAAAGCTCCATTGCAGTACTGTGCCCTGCCTGCGTAATAACCACGTCCGCAGTTTTCAGGTAGCTTGCCAGATTTTGGACTAAGCCGATAACTTCTACGTTATCCGGCAAATATTCCGTCGTCAGACTTGTAAAAATGGCAAAATGTATTTCGGGAAGAATTTCAGCCGCTCTGATGATTATTTCCAACAAAGGTTTTCTGTATGCATGTCCGCCGAGATTGACAACAACATAAGGTCTTTTCTCTACTGAAACTTTTTCTATTTCGTCTCTGTCCCACATTACAAGCGGTCCGGTAAACCTTGTACGTTTCATAACTTTATGGTTCCTGCTCAAGTTGGGCAAACATACCGTGTAAGGCGGAGGAAAATCAGGAATAAGAATTTCTTCCGATGAACTGAGCCAGGTTTTCATAATCCAGTCAAACGATTTTCCGAAAACTCTTATTAAAGCCGAATCAGTTGCAAAAAACGGATAAAAGGCACTTTGGTTTGTGAGCACTATGCATGGCAATCCGAGTTTATCCGCTGCCATTACCGGAACAAGCCTTCCATCGGCGACAACACAGGATGCACCAAGTTCACGTATTATTTTAATCTCCTGTTTTACAAGCTGGTTAAAAGACAATGCCCATGAATGGTTTTTAAATATTGTTTTGCCTACATCAAAGACTCCCTCTTCTCCGATTAATTTGATTTCCTGCTGAACCGGAACACAAGGAAAACCTGCTGCCCTGAATCTGTCATAAGCATAATTGTAACTGCCTATCATGATGTTTTCGGAATTAAATTCTCTGGCAATCGCAAGTATTCTGCTGGAATGTCCAAGTCCCTCGCTGCTAACAGAAAAATAAACTTTATTCTCCGGAGCTAATATCTTATTTCTTTTCAAATATGACTTCAGTAATGGCATAAATTAATTATTCCTTGGATTTCAGCAAATTCACCGCTCCAAAAATCAATATGGGCAAACCGATTATGCTTAACATAAAAGTCGGTCCCAGCATATCAGCCCCTAAAGCGGCTATCAGTACCGGTAAAGTTGAGGAAGTACTCAACAATGTAAATTGTACTCCAAAAACTTTGCCTCTGACATTTTCCGGCACCAGACTTTGGATAACGGTTTGTACGGGTATTGCTACCAAAGCAGCTCCAATTCCTATAAAAGAAGAAATTAAGTATGTATAAACCATTCTTAGCGTAAGCCTGAAAGTTTCAAAATGAACTCCGAAAGAATCCCACCCTGTTACGGTTATATACATGTTGTTAGGTATTAGTTTTATGCCGGCAAGCAGAATAAGATTAAATCCGATTATGGCAAAACCTGAGAAGATTAACTTGTATTTATTAATGTTCCTCAATACTTTACCAACAAGGAACGAACCAAGAACCATACCTATACCGCTAAATGCAATAATATAAACAAACTTTTGAGCCCCCAGTGCAGGATTGTCCGGATAAAGCTCTTTTTGGCTGATACTGATTGCAAGAATCGACAGCATCACAATGATAGAAAATAAACCGGCAAGCTTCAGCATTGCGGCAAATACTTTGTTGTTATTCTTCACGAATATGAAACCTTCTTTAAGTTCCTGAAAGAAGATACAGCCCAGTGAACCGATTTTAATTCAAAAATATTGATTAACGGGTCTCCCATTGCAAAACCCAATATTATTGAAGCCATCATTGTTGTTGTAAACAATGAATTTGCTGTTAAAAGCTGGTTTTTTTCAACTATCGAGGGTATTGTAGATGCTTCCGCGGGAACAAAAAACTGGGTAACTGAAGAAACCAGAAATG
>CAZEDP010000068.1:0-8364 GCA_964511035.1 uncultured Gammaproteobacteria bacterium | reverse complement strand
TCTGACAGTCCTTTAAAGACAAAAAACGAGCTTGATATCCCTGAAAACAGCACTGTAATATCCACTATCGCCACAATGCAGGAAATAAAAGGACAGGTTTATTTTGTCAAAGCGGCATTAAATCTGCTGAAAAAGGGACAGAACAACCTGATTTTTGTTCTTGTGGGGGCGTTGCAAAACGAGTACAGTGAAAATATTCAAAAAATGATTGATAATTCAGGATTTAAAGATAACTTCAGAGTTATCCCCGTTACAAAGGAAGCGTATAAATATTTCAATATTGCCGATATTTATGTCACGAGCTCATTTAGTGAGACATTTTGCCTTTCTAATATTGAAGCAATGGCATTTAAAAAGCCCGTAATCGCAACAAAAGTTTGCGGAATCCCTGAAACAATCGAGGACGGAGAAACAGGAATACTTATTCCTGCTGAAAATATGGAAGCTCACATTGCAGAAAAAATATCTTTTCTTCTGGAAAATCCCGATTTTGCCGAAAAAATCAAGGCAAATGCTTATAACAGGCTGAAAGAAAAATTTGTCATCCAAAAAACCGCGGGAAAATACGGTGAAACATTATGCTGAAATCTCCAAAAATATTGATAGTCAGGCTCAGTGCAATAGGAGATGTTGTTCAAAGCACGGTTATCTTAAAGCCGCTGAAAAAACTTTTTCCGAATTCTTTTATAGGCTGGGCGGTTGAGGATGTTTCATCAGAACTTATAATCGGAAACCCTTTAATAGATAAAGTATTTGTCCTGCCCAAAAGAAAGTGGAAAAAACGGGGCATCAGCTTAATAAATCTTAAAGAATATGCACATGTTGTAAAAGAAATACGAAAAGAAAAATTTGACATTGCAATTGACATACAGGAGCTTTTCAAGAGCGCTTCCTTGATGTTTCTCAGCGGAGCGAAAAGGCGAATCGCGCATAAAGGAACTCGGGAACTTGCGCATATTTTTGCGAACGAAAAACTGTCCGCTCACAATGTTTTTGACCCGAATAAAAGAATAATCGAGCGATATCTTGAGCCTGCGGAATATCTCGGAGCGGTAATTGACGAAATAGAATTTTCAATGCCCGAAGTTTCTGAAGAAACAAAAAGCTCTGTTTATAATTTGCTTTCAGCCATTGATAAAAACAAACCGATTATTGTGTTTTCGCCCTCGACAATCTGGGCATCAAAACACTGGATAGAAGCTCATTGGAGTGAAATATTCAAAAAACTCTATCCTGAAAACAATGTAGTATTTATCGGTTCAAACAAAGATAAAGAACTGATATCAAGGATTACCGGAAATATAAACGGGGCTCTTTTTATTAATTTAGCAGGAAAAACAAGTCTTATTGAGCTTTTTGAAATCATGAAAAGAGCCGATATTGTAATAGCCCCTGATACAGGTCCGATGCACATTGCCAATGCAGCTGAAAAACCTGTAATTGTCAGTATTTTTGGTTCGACTTCGGCCGAGAGAACCCCTCCAATCGGGAGCAGGCATATTGTTTTCAGTGCAGATTTGCCGTGTCAGCCTTGTTTTAAAAGAATATGCCCACGAAAAGATTTTCCAAATGAATGTATGCATCAAATCACACCTGAGTCGGTGTTAAAAGCGATTGAAGAGAGGCTCTCTTTAATCAAGAAAAATGTTATAATATAATACTTTTAATTTGTAAGGAAACAAAATTCTGCCATGCCCTTTAACTGGTATAAAAATCTGGTCAATAATATAAAATCCTTCGGCAGCGAAATCGGTCAGCTGGAAAATAATGTTATTGACGAAAGACAGAAATTCAAAGATATTTTCGAAAGAAATGCCGTTCTCGAAAAAGAGATTCTGGAGCGTACCGAAGAGTTAAATCAGGCTAACAAAAGTCTTTTGACCTTAAAACACATCTGGAGCACCATGAATTCTTCCGAACCGCTTTCGGAAGTATTGGCTACGGTTGTAAACGGGCTTGCAGACGGACTTAATTATCTTTTCTGCGCCATTTATCAAATACAAGAAGAGAACGCAGAACAATTTTTAAAAATCAGGTCATCCAACAAGAATAACTATGCCGACAAAATCAATGATATTCTAGGTTCCAGCTTTTATGACATAAAGATACCCCTTAAAAATTCAGCTAATATTATCTCTCAATCTATCGAAAGCAAAGAAATAAAAATTATTAAAAATATTAAAGAACTCTTCAAGGGGGCTTTGCAGGAAATAGACGAAGAAAAAATCCAAAGTTTAGGAAATGTTTTCGGAAACAAGTCGGTTTCGATATTGCCTATAACAGTTCATGACAAACCTTTTGGCGCGCTTGTGGTTGTTGCAAACCGAAATGAAATTCTTGATACCGAGAAAAATTTCTTGAACCTCTTTGTCGGACAAATTGAGCTTGCCGTTACTATTGCGGGTCTTTTTGAAAAAGTCCGCGAACAGGCAATAACTGACAGTTTAACAGGCTTATATAACAGGCGTTATCTTGACCAGTGTTTAATATCCGAAGCCGAGCGTGCATCAAGGCTAAATCAGCCTTTTACTGTTGTTATGCTTGACCTTGACCATTTGAAAAAAATCAATGACAATTTTGGACATCCTGCAGGCGATCTTGCCATTTGCCATATCGGTAAAGTATTAAAGCAAAATGCAAGGTCTATTGATATTCCGGCAAGATTCGGCGGCGAAGAGTTCATGGTTATTCTCACCGGTATTGATATAGAAGGCGGAGTTATTGCAGCCGAAAGAATCCGTTCGTCAATAGAAAGTGAACCCGTTGAAGCCATAGGAAAAGTGACTGCCAGTATCGGCGTGGGAACTTTTTTACTTCACAGTGATAATCTGGACGAATTTTTGGAACTTATCGATCAGGCTTTATACCGTGCTAAAAGAAACGGCAGAAATCAGGTACAGGTTGCACAAAGAGGAGATGAAGCGGATTGGCAGAAACTTGCCCTCGAAGCATTTATTGACGTTATTTCCAAAAAAAGAATACCAATTCCTTCAAATATTTCCGGTAAATTGCTTAAAAAAATCAAAACGGAACTTGAAAACGAGTCTAACGCGGACAGCATAATTTCATTTGTTCTTAATTCCCTTGCCCAGCCGGTAAATGATGTCTATGAAAGAGATTATATTGAAAGAAAAACTAAAATTGCGCGAACAATGGCAGAAGAGTTAAACTTTGAAAAAGCTGAAATAGAAAAACTGGCTTTAGCAACAATGATTTATGACTTAGGCAATATGCTCATGCCTGAAAATATTCTTTTAAAGCCCGGTCCTCTGACCGACGAAGAAAAGAAAATTGTTCTCGAAAACCCGATCATTGCCGCAAGGGAAATCCTCAAGCCAATCAAGTCAGCCAGTCCGATTATTGCAATGGTGCAGCATCATCACGAACATTGGGACGGCACAGGCTACCCGGGGAACTTGTCCGGTGATGACATCCCTGTCGGTTCAAGAATTCTTTCCATAATCAACGCTTATTTTGCCTTGACAAGCAATCGACCGTACCGAAAACCTCTTTCGCATGAAGAAGCGGTAAAGAAATTAAAAGACGGCGCAAATACCGAGTGGGACGGCAAACTTGTCAGTCTTTTTATTAGCATCGTTGAAAAAGAAAAAAGTTTATAACTATTTGTTTTCTGTTCCGTCAAATTTTTTGGCACGATAAAGCAAAAGGGCAGGACCGTTTATACAAATAGGTGTCCATTCATTATTTTCATATCTGTTGATTCTTCCGCCTACAACTCTATATTCTCCTTTGTCATTATCTTCCCAACCGTTGATATTGGCGTTTTTATAGATAGTACCTTCTTCCAGTCCGCCGGGTATGCCTCTCGGGCACTTGATGTCAGGAGAGTATGACAGATCAATGCAGTCTATATCCTGTGGATAGAAATTAAAAGCTTCCCTTGTATTATTAAACCCGCCTCTGTTTAGCACCGCAATGATATCGGATTCATCATTGTATCTGTATATTGCGGCTAAATCCGTAACTTTATCATCAGCCGGATTACTTTTTAGCGGCATTTTCAAAAGAATTGTATAACCGTTGACAAGAGGGGACAGCCTTTTATCATTTCTGAAATTAAATATTCTTGTAACTTCTTCATTAAACGCTTTGATAAAGGGTTTATTATCAAGCCATTCCCAGTGCAGCCTGTTTCTGTTCTGGAGATAATCATTTGACACGGTATCATACCCTGTTTCACCCAGTTCGTCCCCGCCGTAAATTGTTGTACTTCCGGGCAAACAGGTGATTATCTTTAACATCGAGATATATTTTCTCATTGCGGGTTGCAAAAAGGCCAACTGAACGGCTTCTTCTATTTTGGCGTACTCAGATGAATTTTTGTTAATATTTAGACCTGATCTTGCCATTATATCTTCCCAGTTGTGATTAAAAGGTCTGACTCCGAAAAAATCCTTATATTGGGAATCTTCAGCTATACTGCTAACGGCTCTCTTTAATGCATCGATTTCATTAGTAGAAAGATCTGCTTTTCTGAATTCTTTAATTTCTTTGTCATTAAATCCCTGTTTATTCAAATCATTGTCAGACTTACTAATGGTATCCAGACTGTCTAAAAATGCATCACGCATGGCGACAGCCGGTCCCTGTTTATCCTCTGCCAGCTTATCGTCTTGATTGAAAAATTTTGCAATATCGAGGCTGTACCCGTGCATCAATCTGGGTTTATCGGGATTGCCCGTGCTTACGTGGGTATAACTGCTGTTACCGTTAAACAGATAACCTCTGTCATTGTCGTCCCAGCCTTTAAGCAGCATCTTCTTGAGCGCATCGTCCATATTGCCGTAGTGCCCGCAGTTCTGATCTTCTGCGGCACCGTGAACCAACATTGAAGGATGAGCAAACATGTGGGTATATTCGGTTATCCCGTTAAATTTGCCTTTGTCAATAATATAAGAATCATATTCAGCCATAGTCATAGTTTTCGTTGAGCTTCCGAATGAAATAGGATTGGAGTTGTATTTTTGCGGTAACACTGAACCGCCTTTTTTCCCTTTGAAATTCAAGTCCAAAGAATATCCCTTATTTGTGGCATATTTTGTAGTAGTGGATATTTCTGCTATTGTATATGCTTTCGGATTGAATTTTCTCAGAAGAGTGTTGAACCTGTTCCAGAATTTAGTTAATACTTCCCATCTTTCCTCAAATGAGCCTGAATTTGGAATAGATTCTTTGCCTATATATTCAGCTGCATCAATTCTCCAATCCAGACCGGATTCTGATTTATTGACAAGAAATCTTGCTACTCTTACAGTTCCTGCATCCAAACCGGTTAATCTTGCATCAATATAATCCGAAAGGATTTTTTTATCTTCGGAAGTTATTCTTTTTTTATCAGAGAGCCCTTCCTTAAGCGAATAAACGAAATTTTCCGCTGCTGATTTGCTGTTATTAGCTGCGTTTACATCGATATAAATATTCGCAAATGTTTTATCTTCGAGTTCTTTTAAGTTCCATTCAAATTTTTGCGTATATCCTTCTTTTGCAATTTTAGGCTGATAGTTTGCTATTGCCTTAATCACAAGATACTTTACTATATCATCGCTTACCAGCCTGAAGAGCTCTTTTCCCTCTTGCGTTAAATCTCCGTTTGCATTTAACAGCTTGCTGCCCAATCTGCTGTTTTTAATTATTTCCTTAACTAAAGGCTGCATTTGCCGTTCATATATCTTGTCAGTTTCTTTGTAGGTTTTATCTGTTTGCTTTTCATATTCCTTCGATTTCATAAAATCATAGCGGCTCATGCCTATGGTATCTTCAGAAACGGCAAGCTTTTTAACATAAGGGCTTGAAAGAACGGAGCATAAAGCCCTTGGAAATTCTATCGCATCGAGAGGATAAGACATTATGCAATCAAGTAGGTTTTGGGGGAGATAACTTTTTTCGCTTTGATAACTTCCGTTTTTGACATTTTTAAGATTTGTGTCGTTAATTTCGCGATTGTCCGTCAATTTCTTAAGCGCATCAGGCAAAATACCCTGTTCTGCCATCTTATTAATATTACTTATACCGGTCGGATTGCCTGAGATTTCTTTTGCGGTATATTCAACGAGAGTTTTATCAATCTGATCGGTCCAAAATCTTCCTACCTGAGTAAAATAATCCTGTACCTGATATGAGGCTTTGAGTTGTACTTTGTATTCTTCCTCGCTAATTCTGTGAGTGGATTCGGTAAAATATTTTATCTTTGGCAGGTCAACTTTTTGATTCCACAGTTCCAAATTCTTTTTGTCTCTGGAACTTGCAATTACAAAGTTTTCCCAGCTGCATAAAGTTTCCTGAAGCGGAGTGCTTTTATTGTTCTTCCATTCTTTGAATTTATTGTTAACTTCATTCTCTCTCACTTCCAAGCAAAGAAGAGGAACTGAGTCTTTATAAGTTCTGACTTTATTTTTATCTTCCAGGTTTTTTAAGGGATAGCTTCTTAGAATTTCTTGATTTGTTCTGTAATCTTCATTTACAAACCTGTCGTCATAAGTCTGTATATAGGTTGGCTTTCTATTGTCGAAATAAGGATTATGCTCTAAAGAAGAGCCTTTTACTCTGTATGGTCCGTTGATTATTTTAACTCTGAAATTTTTATATGCTTCTGAGCGGTTATCCGCAGGGAGGATTCCTATGTGTACGGGCAGTCCAAAAACACCGTAAAAATTTTGCCCGTAGGATTTTTCGCCGTATTTAAGAAAATCTGCCATATGAATGCTTTCCCAGCCTTCATTTACAAAGGCTCCGTCAGCCATTAAGCCCATTCCTCTTTTGTAGAGTTCAACATTAAGTTTCTTGAAATCATCAACAGTGCCTAATGTGTGGGTTATTTGATAAGGATTGGATGTCCAGTAGCCGTTGCTTGAAAGCCTGTCGTCGCCGAATATCGGAGTGCTTAATATTCTTCTTACGCCTAAACCTTTCAGGTAGTCCAGCTTTTCGGTTATGGATTTTATATTACCGTCAAACTTGTTGAAATGAGTTCTTCTGACATCACTTCCGTCCTCATTGGACTTTACGGGCGGATTAAAATTATCCGGCATTAAATGATAAAGCTGATGCGGAAGCTGAAGCACAGGCGCATCGGGATTAAACGTGATATTATAATTCCACCTGTCATTATCCAGCCTGTTATTCATGGTCGGAGCATTATCAAGGACGTATTTTCCGTTCACCTTAAATCTGTAACCCAACCTTTCGTCATCCGCGGAATTTTCAAATTTGTCGCAGGGGATTTCGTATTTTTTCAATAACCCGCCGGAGTCCATTTTATAAGTCTGCCACGAACTGCGTATGGGTTCATATCTTTTATAAAGATTGTCATATTTAAACTGCATTGTTTGAAGCTGAACATCAGACTCATTGGTGGGAAGAAAAAATTCATAGTATTTTTTCCCGCTGTCGTCTTCGGTTACTTTATATCCTTTAAAGTGAACGGCAGGGGTGTTAAATGTTTTGCTTATTTTTGTCTGACAATTATTATTGATTTTAACCATCCGTCTTACCTCCGACAAGGCAATAATTCCAATAATTAAAACCCCGTAAACTCAAAAAATTGCTAAATTATTAATATTGCACAATATTTTTTTACATTCCGAAACAATACAGCTTAAATTTTTTTAAAAAAATTTTTTTTCAGCCAACAGAGTTATTTATTTAGATTTTTTAAAAGATAGGATTGATGTAATATTTAATTAAAAGCCTGAAATTTTTAAATCGGGAACGTAGAATGTTTGATTTATCAAAGCTCTTTAATTTAATGGCAGAGCAGGAGCAATACCTCCAACAAGAGGGCATATCCTGCGATTCGCCGCAGGAAGGAGCTTTGAAAGAATCCGTTCTATCCAAAGAAAAAGAGCTTGCGGAATACATATGCAAATTGTTTGAACAGCAGGAAAGAGAAAAGATAGTCAAATGGATTGTAAACAGTATTCGAGAATCATTGGATTTAAATAAAGTTCTTCAAAATACGGTTGAACAGGTTGGTAAACTTTTAAAAATTGACCGCTGTCTAATCGCATTGTTTGATCAGGAAAACCAAAAATTCTATCCTGCCAGTGAATATCGACTAAATCAGGATATTCCTTCTGTTTTAAACACACATCTGGTAGAAGATTTGTCACATAAATGGCATGACGTATTAATTAAAGAAAAAACTTCCGTGGTTGTTAATGATTTTGAATCACCTTTGCTGAATTATGACCAAATGAATCACTTGAAGGAGTTCGGAATAAAATCTTTTGCAGTTTTCCCTCTCATTCATAAGGGAGGGTTAATGGGAGCGATAATAGCCGATCAAATCTATGAAAAACGAGAATGGGACATAAACCATTTGGAAATCCTTATAGATATCGGCAG
>CAZEDP010000067.1:0-8446 GCA_964511035.1 uncultured Gammaproteobacteria bacterium | reverse complement strand
GAGTCTCCGCATCCTACATTTCAACCCTGCTTCTAATCCTTATTTTCTCAATTTGTTTCGCTAACTTGCCCTGCGGGCTTCGAACAGAGCTATTCAATCCAACGCAGGGTGAAATGTAACGGGTGCTTCGCTACTCGGCACGGGGAATTACTTCTAATTTCTGATGTCTATAACTAAATAGACAAATAATTTCTTATCTGGACTTATTAAATGCTTCTATTAGAGCATGCCTTAATTCACGTCCCAATATATAAAAATCTTTGTCTCTGTCCATGCCACACATTTCCCGCATTATTGGATGCTCAAATGTAAAATCTAATAAATCCATAAAGTCTTGGACTAGTTTATTTTTTTCATTTTCATTTTTTTTACTACGCAATACTTTAACTAAATCTAAACCAACATCATAAAGCCAAGGATAGTCATTACGAAATAGACTTAGGATAATTTGTATACCAGCATAATTTTCCGCAAAACGAGAGGAAAGATGATGAAGTCCCTCAATGAACATTGGATTTCTACGTCGTTTAGTACGAATATATTCTTCATCACGATTAAAGATTCTATCTCGCAATTCGATTAGGTTCATATTCATTTGCTCTATTTCTTTAGAATATCGATTATCTGGACTACGTAGCAATTTTTGATTTAATCTCGAAAGTTCCAGAATTTCTTCAAGAATTTCATTACTAGGAAATTCATTACTTTGCTTTATTTTTGCTTCGTGTGCTTTAGGTTCCTGTATTTTTTTAAGCTCTTCTTCTAAAGTAGGATACCATACGTCAAAAGCCCTATCTAGCCGGTCATCTGTAAGTTTTTCCTCGTCACATGCTTTATTCAATGTCTTTAAAAGCTTCTTGATATCTTCTTTTTCGAATATTGTGGACTGGAACTGAAGAATTGGTCCATCAACTTCTGAACGTTTTATATTAAACAGGAACGGACAAACTAAGGACTTATCCATCGTTTTGGATAAAGCACCTGCTTCAAATGCCAACCATGGAGCTGTTAGATTTTCTTTAGTTACACAAAGGATGCCAAAAGTTGAATCTTCTAGCTCACTTGCAATATCTGTACTCCACCTTACCCCCTTATCAATATCTTCTGACGATACATACGGAACCAAAGATTGAATAACAGAGGGGAGCCAATCCCTAAACACGACAGCTACTTTATGACTTTGTTCGCCTGACCAACTTAAAAATACTTTCAACATTTATCCTTTATAATACAAATTTATAACTTATATTATATTTTTGTATTTAATAGTCTACCTTGGTCAAATTAATAATGTCAATAATTTTGAAAGTAAATTTTACCCAACAACAAGTACTGATTAATTACACAGTCGAGTAGAGACACTTGTTTCTGGACTCATAAGGCGGAGCCCTCTTATATTCCTATCGGCGGAGACTATAAACATGAAAAGTACCTCATTAAACACACGGGCGAGCCAGGCGGCGCAGCCGCCGCAGCGAGCCCAAAAAATAAAGAATCCCCCTCCCTTGAAATATTAGGGAGGGGTGAGGTATCGGGAGTTATGCAAAAGGAAATGATGAGTTTTCTTTCGCATAACTCATTCATGGCAAGGGGGTGGGTTCTTCAATTTTTAGTATTATTGAATTCAAAATTGTAGCCAAACGACCACAAACTGTGGCCGCATGGGCACTCAAAACCCTGCTATAATAGTAATTATAGTAGGTCTGGTAAAATTTACATTTTACCAGACAAAACTAAAATCAATTTAAAACTATAAAAAGCCCAAAATACTTACTGGCACTACATATCTGCAAATTACGGCAAAACAAAAAAGGTTGCAAAAAGGCTAAAAATGGGATGCAAAAAACAGCATTTTTTCACAAGTAACTCAAATACTCTTTTGTATTAATATAAAATCAGTAAAAAAACATACGGAAAAATCAAAGATGACTGCAACTTCAAAAGGAATGAGACTTCATATAGGCATTTTCGGCAGAAGAAATGTCGGCAAATCCCAAATTTTAAACTCTTTAATCAAACAAAATGTTTCAATCGTCTCTGAAATTGCGGGCACTACTACCGACCCCGTCGAAAAAGCCATTGAGCTCCAGCCGGTTGGTCCTGTTTTGTTTGTGGATACCGCTGGGATTGATGACATAGGCAGCCTTGGCGAAAAAAGAATTGAGAAGACTATGAAAGTCTTTGACAGGACGGATATTGCCGTTTTGGTCTGGGATAACGAAGACTGGGGCAATTTTGAAAGGAAACTTTTCGAAGAATTAAATTCAAGAAAAATACCCGTGATAGCTGTATTTAATAAATCAGATTTGGACAAACCCTCTGCGAAAACCCTTGAAGAGGTTCATTCTCTTAATTTAAGCCCTCTGATTATTTCCGCAAAAACAGGAGAAGGCATTGACAAACTGAGAAAAGAAATTATAACGAAAACGCCGGAAGAATTTTTAAGCAACCCTTCATTAATTTCCGACCTTGTTCCCGCGGGAGAAGTTGCTTTGCTTGTTGTTCCGATAGACTTGGAAGCTCCGAAGGGAAGATTAATACTGCCGCAGGTTCAGACCATAAGAGATATTCTCGATAATGATTCCATTGCGGTTGTTGTTAAAGAAAGAGAGCTAAGGGAAGCGCTAAACCGTTTTAATAAACCGCCTCATATTGTGGTTACTGATTCTCAGGCTTTTTTGAAAGTTGCCGCAGATGTGCCCAAAAACGTTAAAATAACATCTTTTTCAATTCTTTTTGCACGTTTTAAAGGGAATTTGGACGATTTTGTAAAAGGTGCCCTCTCAATAGAAAATTTAAAAGAAAACAGCAAGATACTCATTTGCGAATCATGCACACATCACCCGGTAGGAGACGACATAGGGAGAGTTAAAATCCCCAGATGGCTTACGCAGTATTCAGGACAAAAGCTCCATTTTGACTATTATACAGGGCATGATTTTCCGAAAAATATATCCGATTATGATTTAATAATTCACTGCGGGGCATGTATGACAAACCGCAGAGAAGTCCTCTCCAGAATAGCAAAGGCAAAAGACGCCGGTGTTCCGATTACAAATTACGGACTTGCCATAGCATATTCTTTGGGGATATTTGAAAGAGCGCTGGAACCTTTCCCTTCGGCAAAAGAAATATTCGAAAATTCTAAATGCAGGGCGGGCTGCTAATGAAATACAGAGAAGAAAAAGATTTATTGGGAAAAGAAAACGTACCCTCGGAAGCCTATTGGGGCATACATACTTACAGGGCGTTGAATAATTTCAACATATCACGTTACAAAATCCACGGAGAATTTATAAAAGCTTACGGTTATGTCAAAAAAGCCTGTGCAATGACGATTAAAGAACTGAACGTTTGGGAAGAAAAAAAAGCTCAGGCAATAATTCAGGCTTGCGATGAAGTTATTAACGGTAAACTTGACGAAGAAATAGTTATTGATGCTGTTCAGGGCGGAGCCGGAACGTCTTTGAACATGAATATCAATGAAGTTATAACTAACAGGGCGCTTGAAATATTCGGCAAATCAAAGGGAGAATATTCATTTATAGACCCTCTTGATGATGTTAACAAGTTTCAGTCCACTAACGATACATATCCTACGGCTCTAAAAATTGCCTGCATTTTTATGGCAAGAAAGCTTGAGAAAGAAATAACGCTTCTTCAGGAAAGTCTGCAGGACAAAGAAAAAGAATTTGCCGATATTGTCAAAATCGCAAGGACTCAGCTTACCGATGCGGTTTTAATTACTCTGGGAAAAGAATTTTCTGCTTTTGCCGAAGCAATCGCAAGGGACAGATGGAGAATATACAAATGCGAAGAGCGTCTGAGGACTGTTAACATAGGAGGCACAGCGGTTGGAACGGGATTGGCGGCTCCGAAAAAGTTTATTT
Source organism: uncultured Gammaproteobacteria bacterium (assembly GCA_964511035.1). Taxonomy (GTDB): domain Bacteria; phylum Cyanobacteriota; class Vampirovibrionia; order Gastranaerophilales; family CAZEDP01; genus CAZEDP01. Next base: position 4,556 of record CAZEDP010000067.1, on the reverse strand, counting down.
TTAAAGTAATTGAAAACCTCAGAGATATTACGGGAATTGGTCTTGCGCGGGCAGAAAATCTTGTTGAGAATACTCAAAATGCCGATGTTTTTTGCGAGGTTTCGGGTTTTTTAAAAACTCATGCGTCTAACCTTATCAAAATATCCAATGACATAAGACTTATGAGCTCCGGTCCTCACGCAGGCTTTGGTGAAATAACAATTCCTGCCGTTCAGGCAGGTTCGAGCATAATGCCGGGCAAAGTTAATCCTGTTATACCAGAATTAGCATGCCAGGTAGGGCTTAAAGTCCTCGGAAACGATGTTGTAATAAGCAGCGCGTGTTCGCTCGGACAATTGGAACTCAATCAAAACCTTCCGCTTGTAGCTTTCGCAATATTGGAGTCTTTTGAGCTGTTAATTAATGCAAACAAAACTTTCAGAGAGAAATGCATAGACGGAATTAAAGCAAATAAAGGTAATATTTCAAGGCATCTTGAAACAAGCACGGCGGTTTTAACAGCGCTTTTACCAAAGCTGGGGTATAAAAAAACTTCGGAACTTGCGGTTAAAATACCTGAAAGCGGACTTTCCATCAAAGAATATGTAATCAAAGAAGGCTTAATGACCGAAAAAGAATTCGATGACCTGTTATCCCCCGAAACAATTCTTTCCATGGGCTTTAACATTATATAAAATGCTTATTGCTCAAATAGATTAATTGTATTTATTGCTTAAGGCTAAATAGTATTTATATATGCATTATTGTTAAGATTCATGTAAATTTTTTTTAATTTTGAGGTAAAATTTAGCAACTTTTCCCCTTGAAAGTTTTGATATACATGATGTGAGTTATTTTAAACAAAAAAGGGGAAATTATGTCATTAGGTTCTATGGGTGCAATAGGTTTAGAGAATTTACACAATCCAAGAATCCCGGGATTAGTCATCAGCAAATTACAACATGAAGCCGGCATGTCCGGATTATCCGCCAGCGGCTTTTTCAGCGGAACTGAAAGCAGGTCAATTATAAAAGGTTGGGGTATGCCCTCTTCCGAAACGATTATTGATCTGAGCAGCTTTACAAACACGGAAAAAGCAGTGCAACATGTTGTTGACAAGGTAAAAGAACTTAATTTATTGGCTTAATCAAGGCATTAGCTTATGAGTATCAACTTTTCGGGAAAATACATTCTCCAATGCAGCAAGGCTGAAGAAGCCGCCCGGGTTGCATGTCAAAAAATGCAGGCTTTAAACAGCAATGTTCAGGAAGAAATTGATACAATTACTGAAAATCAGTCTGAAGTTAATCGACTTCAGACTGATATTTTTGAAAAACAGCAAGAACTTGATAAGTTATCAAAAAAACCTTTTCAAACCCTTGAAACACCTCAACAAATAACCGATTTATATGCGGACATATCCGAAAAACAAAAAGAAATAAACAAAAAACAGATAGAGATTCAGGAAAAACAGCTGAATATTATGAAATTGAGAAGTTTTGCCTTTATTTTAAACGGTCAACAGCTAAAAGAAGGCAAGGACAAAGGAAGAGGAGCAGGTGCAAATCTGGTCACAAATATGATTGTCAGTAACGGAGAGATAAAAATCAATTCCGGTCTTGATTATTTTGACGCAAGCGACTATTTTGCATTAAGGGAAGGGGTTGCAGCAGCATATAAAAATTCCGGCGATGAAAGAAAAAACCAAATGCTAAGGGCACTCGATATTGTTTTTAAGAAGCCTAAAGATTATCAGGGAAATAAAGTTCTGGATTTGACGAGTTGGGAAAGCCGTTTGAATAAGTAAACAGATTTCAATATCGAAGGGACAGGTAAATTACCTGTCCCTTCGATATTTATGATATTAAATTATAAAACTCACTCTTGTAAGGTATTCAGATTTTCGTCGTCCATATAATCAATGTAATCTCTAATTTGTTCCGGTTTGATTTTCGACCTCAGGTAAACATATTTTGCGTTTGCTGACTTGGTTTGGGATGAAGACAATTTTTGGATGTTTTTTTCGATTGCTTTCATGTAGTCCTACCTCATTTTTTGTCAGTTGTCAAATGTAATAAAGGATTACCCTTGTGAATTAAGACCGAATGAATACATAAAAAATCTTTCCTTGTACCTGTTACCTCCTTACAGCGAATTAACGTAAAATCAAAATATTTGCATGCCAAATCAAATGCTTAGGGTTTTATTCCATTTCCGATTATTACTCTTAATGTCCAACCTCTAATTCGAATCCCCAGTTTAAAGCACTATTAAAATATAGCATGGTTTTGAGAGGTTTTCAATTTAGAAAAGGGGATAATAATTTAATTTTTTTCTTCTTCTGATTTAGTTTTTATTTTTTCGTAAAGTTCAAAATATTTTTTTGATTCTTTGTCATTATTCAGTTTTTCATAACTTAATGCCAGGTTAAAATAAGTTTTTACCTCATCGGGATAGAATTTATATGCTTTTGCAAAAAATTCCGCTGCTTTTTTATAATTTTGCAGCTGAAAGTAGCTGCAGCCAAGGTTATAAGTCAGTGCAAACGAATTTTTATTTAATTTATAGGCTTTTTCAAATGCTTCTTTTGAATCCTCAAAACTTTCATTTCCGTAGTAAAGCACGCCGAGGTTGTAATACCCCACAAAGCTTTCGGGATCTATTTGAATAAGTTTCATTAAAGTTTCAGCGGCTTTATCTTTATTTCCGAGACTTTCATAACAGTTAGCCGTCAAAATTGTTACCTCTTCATCGACATAATCTGATTTAAAGTTTTCAAGATATTTGAGAGCTTCTTCATAATCACCCTTGTCATAAAGAATTAGGGCCTGTTCTTTTATTACCTGCGGGTTTGATATTTCTACGGCGGAAATTTTCTCGCCAATATCCTGAGAATAAGCAGATTTCATAAAACAAGAGGCTAATATTAAAGCCAACAGCAAAATTTTTGCTTTTTGTATTTTTTTCCGAAATTTAATTGTTTTTTGCATTACCTTCACCTTGCTAACAGTCCCATTTTAAACACAAATAATCTGTTATTAAAAGAACCGCACTCAACAAACTATTATATAAGCAAAAAACAGCACTTGAATAATACGGGTTTTTAAAATATCATCAATAATACTATCTGCGTGCTTTACATGTTATTTAAAGAGCAAAATTAATTATAAAAGAGGTAATACAGCATGAATCCCACAATCAAAGAACTGGAATCCGGGCTTATAAAGGACACTCTGCCTCAGCTTAACCCCGGCGACACGGTAAAAGTATTTGTAAGAATCAAAGAAGGCAACAAAGAAAGAACACAGGCTTTTGAAGGTGTAATCATCAAACAGAGAGGCGAAGGCGCCAACAGAACAATCACAGTCAGAAGAGTATTTCAGGGTGTCGGTGTAGAAAGAGTATTCCCTGTTTTCTCACCCAGAATAGAGAATATTAAAGTTTTAAGAAGGGGACAGGTTAGACGCGCAAAACTTTATTATCTCAGGGAAAGAACCGGCAAAGCTACGCGTATTAAGGAAAAAACCAGAAAATAATTTTGTATGTCTATTATACATTGGTATCCCGGCCATATTGCAAAAGCGGAAAGAAAACTGCAGGAAAGGCTCGGTTTGGTTGATGTTGTTCTTGAAGTCATTGATGCAAGAATTCCGGTTTCAACCAAATATGATAATATTGAGCGGCTTACAGGCGATAAGCCGCGTCTTTTAATTTTAAACAAATCTGATTTGGCAGATGAGACCTTAAATGAAAAGTGGAAAGAATACTACGAGTCCAAAACCGGCTTAAATGCTATTTTGACAAATTCTCACAACCAAAAAGACATTTCCGCAATAATTAAGGCTTCTTCCGATTTGGGCAAACCAAAAATCGAAAAGTTAATGGCTCAGGGAAGGCTCCCGCGAGCCATCAGGGCTATGGTTATAGGCATGCCTAATGTCGGCAAATCCAGTTTGATTAATAAAATCATCAAATCCTCAAAAACTAAAACCGGATGCAAAGCAGGGATTACAAGAGCCCCGCAGTGGATAAGGATAAATCCCAAGCTTGAATTACTTGATATGCCGGGGATTATTCCGATGAAACTCGAAAATCAAAAAAGAGCCGTGAAGTTGGCTATTGTCAATTCAATAGGAGAGAAATCCTATGACGCCCTTGAAGTTTCAAAAGAGCTTATTGCCCTTCTTCAGGAAAACTGCTCCGAACTTTTGTTTGATTATTATAAATTAACTGCCGGCACTGAACCTACGCTTGAGAATATAGCCGTCAGCAGGAACTGGCTTCTTTCGGGCGGTGTTCCGGATATTAACCGCTGTGCAGAGAGCATTTTATCAGATTTCAGAAACGGCAGAATAGGAAGGATTACGCTTGAAAGTCCTCCGCAAACCAAAAATTAAAGATTTAATCCGGTTTGACGTTAAAACCTCCAAGGACTGCCTTTTAATCGGAACCGACGAAGCCGGCAGGGGACCTCTTGCAGGACCGGTCTGTGCATCTGCCGTGTATTTTCCTGAATTCAGCAAAGAAATTATTCAGGCTCTTCAATACCTTGATGATTCAAAGAAATTTTCTTCAAA
>CAZEDP010000066.1:0-8453 GCA_964511035.1 uncultured Gammaproteobacteria bacterium | reverse complement strand
CCTTGTCGCAGCGGGCTTTATCGTTTCGAACAATGAAATGATTATAAGTTACGTTATCGGAATTTTGTTCTTTATTCTCTCCGGCGCGTATTTCTACAAACTTTCGAGTTTTGATTTCGCGAAAGAAAATTATTTTGCGCTGCTTGAAAAACTCGGGCTTAATCCTATGCAGTTCAAGTGGGTATTGGGTGAAGAACGAACGCTGAATGAAGATCAGATAAAAATGGTAAAACAATTACTTGAAAATCCCGCATTGTTACTAAATAAAGAAGATAAGACTTTGATTAAACCATTAAGTAACGGTAACGGTGCATTAAAAAACGGCGAAAATAATTTTCTATCAGCTAAACTTGATATTATTCGTAGTAAGTTAGGGTTAACGCTTACCCAAGAATCTGAGCTTTTGGGTATAAGTAAAAGTAATCTTTTAGCAAAAAACAGACAAGCAAATTTGTTTTATGCAGATGAAATGTATTTGTATTCATTGATTAGCGGCAAGCCTATGAGCTGGTTTGCATCTTCAAATAACGGCATGGAAGTGGCAAAAGTATTATCCAAAGAGGAACTGGCAAATTTGCCAAACTTGTTTACAGTCCGACAGTATCTTGTTGATAGTTTGATAAAAGCAAGAAAAAGCAAAGAATACAGCTTAACGAAAGCATCATATGTACTCAAAATACCTAAAAGTTTGCTTATACAAATAGAAGAACACAGGCAACGTTTAAAATTTCATGAATTGACTAGCATTGCAAACGGTTATGGTCTAAAAATAGATGATTTATTACCTGATTTAGTTGATTTTTCAAAATATGAAAAAGGAAAAAAAATAGCAATAAATCCAAATATTAGAGATTTGTTTGATTTATTGGTAACAAAAGAACGAATACAAATTCTAAATGATAAAAACAGGCAGTGCAATAATTTGGGGATGTTATTTTCTTTTAAGAAGAAAAAAGAGATTTCTTTAGAAGAGATTATAAAAATATCAAAACTTTTTGGTTTTAACCCAAAATTATTTTATTTAACACCGGAAAATAATATATTCTGGTTGTTAGGAGAACATGGACATGATTATCTTTTAGGTCAAAAGTTTAAAGCAATAAAAAATACACTGAAGCTCGATAACGCTCACTTAGCAAATATTATGGAAATATCCGAAAATCATTATCGTGATAAGCAAAGAGGATTATATAAAATTACTGCCGATGAGGTTTATAAAATGAGCCTTTTAAGCGGTGTTCCTGTTTATTCGTTTAGGTCAGCAAATAAAGATTTTACAATTAACTCTGCATTTGAAAGACTGCACGGACCCATTCCAAGCAGTAAAATAATTTTAGAAAGAATAGGTAAAAACTTAAAAATTGCCCGTGAAAAATCGGGCGTTCACATGTCAACTGCTGCTCAAAATTTAGGTTTTAAAAGTGCTAACAGCATATATCAAATTGAAAATCTCCAACAAAGGGTAACTATAGAACAGTTAATGATTTTGTCTAAGTTATACAAAACAAGTTTTGAGGATTTATTTAAAAATCCCCAATTTGAAGAAAAGTTAATTCCTATAATTGGAAAAAAAATAAAAAACATTATTATGGCGAAGCACTTGTCTTATGATGAATTTGGCGCATTAATCAAAACGTCTTCATCAGGTATTACCAGAAGAGTAAATGGTAAACAGGATTTTTTTGCTGATGAAATATATTTAATTTCCTCCTGGACGGATATGCCTTTTGATTGGTTTTTAGACGGTAATATTTCAACTGAATTTATTTCAAACGGCACTACAACTTTGGCAACAAAAGAAAAATTGAGCACCGAAATAATAAAATCCAGACTTATCTCTAATCTGAAAAAGTCCAGAGAGTTTCTCAAATTAAGTTATAAGGATGTTTCTGAACATACAGGCATAGATTTGCATACTGTAATGGACAGTGAAAAAGGCAAACATAGATTAAAATTGTCAGAACTTATTAAACTAGCCGAATTATATAACATCAATTATTGCGATCTTGTTAAAACCACGGAAACATTTTATCCTGAATTGAATTTTAAAATGCTGAATAACTTATATCAGCTGAGTTCCCCTAAAATATCCGCATATGAGCTTTACAAACATGTTAATGATTATAATAAACCTCTAAGCCATTTCAAGCAGTTTTATTCAAAGGACGTTGAAGTAAGTGACAATATTTTTGGCTATTCATTTACATTTAACAAAATACTGAATGAGACTGATTTGATAAACCGTTTGAATCGAAATTTTGTTAATTCCCGTAAAAATCGAGGATTAAGTCAATCACAAGCAGCCAAACAACTGCACATGAGTAAAGCGTCTATACAGCGAAGAGAAATATCAAACTACATAACGGCAGAAGACATTTTCAAATTTGCCCAATTATACAATATTGAACCAGAAAGATTACTGTTCGAGGATATAAAACCCGTACAATCAGGAGTTACATCTATATGAAAATAACTCCGTTTTTTGTATTTCAAACAAAACAAATGACCGGCGGCAATATTTCTACCGGAAAGCAGAATAAATATATCTGTACTTCAAAGAATGACACTATTTCGTTTGGTCAGACATTACAGCCGGTTACCGCTTTGGCGGCGTTGGAATATTTAATCCAAAAACGTTCATATTCAGCAGTAAAAGTCCGAGAATTACTGCAGGAAAGATCTTTTGCCTCAATCAGTTGGCTCAGGCACAGGCAAAAACAGTTTACGGATGTGCAAATTGCAGAACTTGAAAAAGAACTTGGAGAAGATATTAAGTTATTTAAGTTAAAACAGGGAGAAGGCATAAATGAACTTGCAAAGCGGCTAGGAATATATTTCAAATTTAATTTACCAAACAAGAATAGCAATGGTCGCAATATCAATCCTACAAATCATGTAAAGGTTGAAGTTGATGGTTTACGGTCAAAGTATTTACTGGGACAGATAAGGGAAAAACTTGGAATTACTCAGCCCGAAATCGCCAAACTTTCCGGACATAAACTTCAGCATATCAAACTGTTGGAGTCCGGATCAGCCGTCTTTCGAGCAAGCGATTTATATTATTATTCTTATGCCCTTAACAAGCCTATACTGCAAATCAGGAATTATTTAAATAATATTAGCAAAGAAGTTGCCGAAACTTTTAACAGTTCGTTATTTAACGATAAATTACCAAAGAAGGAGGAATTAAACCATTTAATTTCTCAGAATATCGAAATGCTGAAATTAGAATTAGAAAAATTCGGAGCTGAAAATCCGAAATCGGATGAGCTTCCAAAAAATCTTACAGATAGGATAAAGAACACAAAAAATTTGACCGCCGATGAAATCTTCAATTTAGCAGATTCATTGAATATCAGTCCTGAAGATTTTTTTGCAGAGTCACAAAAATTTGGGCAAATAATCAATTCGATGCTTATGCTTAAAAACAAATCATCTGAAATAACAGCATTTGATCTTTACAATTATTTTATGATACTAAACAGACCTTCATTCTGGTTCAAAGAATATTTTAAGAATACAAACATCCCTAATTTTATTACTTCGGGAAAATTATTCGGAAACTATAAGCCGCTAACCTCAAAAGAAAATTTTGACAGACGCTTAAGTGCAAATCTTGCTACTGCCAGAAGAAATACTCATCTTACTGCTTCGGAAGCCGCCGAAAAATTGAACATAAGTGAAAAAAATATTACAAAAGATGAAAAAACAGGCATTATTTCTGCTTCGGATATTTTCAAATATGCGTCACTGTATAATATTTCACCTGAGAAGCTGATGTTTACCAAAATCAGCTTGAAAACATCTTTGGCTTGCCGTGACGAAGCAAATATTTTTATGGCTAAAAAGCTGCGGGAAGTAATAAAAGACCTTAATATTTCAATAAAAGAAGCAGCAGAATTCACACAACTAAATGAAAGACATTTCAGAGATAAACTCAGCGGCGCTTACACGTTTTATGTCGATGAGATAATCTTTTTTGGCTTGAAAATCGGCTACCCCATTGATAAGTTTTTCGTAAATGGAAAAACACATGTTGCTCGATGGGAAACTGTCAAAAACAGAGAAGCTCTCAAAAAATTACCAAATAATGAAGAAATTACTGAAATTATTTCCAAAAACCTACAAAAAGCCAGATTAGCTTCAGGGATTACAGAAGCAGATGCCGCTAAAGAAATGGGATTTGTTCAGCCACGATGGACTAAACGATTGGAAGAAAATGAGCATAAAGTAAAATTGAAAGAATTTTATGAACTATGCAGAATTTATAATATCGAACCGATTAAATTAATCAAAATGATTAAAAAGGATATTTCTGTCAATTTTTCATGATGTTTGGTTTTTATATTATTGCGTGTGAAATAAACAATGTTGAATATGAATATTATAAATAATATTAATCAATATAGTTATAAATCACTATATAAACTCGAACGAGAACCTAATGTCAGCTTTAAATGCGTTTTAAGTCAGGAGACAGGCATGCTGGCTGTTCGCTATTTAACTGCACGCAAAGGATATAAGTGCAGAACAATCGGGGATAGTCTCGGACTTTCAAATATTGCAGTCGGTCAGATATCTTCAGGAAAAAGACTGCTCACCGAAGCTGAAATAATTGCATTAGAGAAATTGTTAGGCGATGAACTGTCTATGTTCAAAGTTAAAGCCGGAGAAACACTTGAAAAAGTAACTAACAGATTGAATTTAACAAGCAGAAGCTCAGTACCTTCAAAAAGGAAAACTTACACTTTTAAGCCAAGTTCCATAACAAGCAGGGTGGATAACCAAATTGGCAAAGAGAGACTTGAAAGAGGAATTACCCAGACTCAAATGGCAAAGATATTGGAGATTGGTGAAAACAGTTTGATTAAAAAAGAAAATTTCTCTGCTTGGTCAGCTGTATTCAATGTATGCGACTTATACTATTATTCGCATTTTTTCAGAATGCCAGTGGAGTATTTTGAAAAGTTCTTCAAATCTGCGGGTAATTTTATAAAAAAGGATTTTTCATCATACAAACCTGCATTTGATGTTCTTTTACCCAAAAACATACTAAAATCCAGAGTTAAAGAGAATTTTAAGCTTTTGTTATACAAAAAAAATAAAACCCCTGAAGAAATTAAGGCATTAAAATCTTACGGCGAATCAAGCGAAATAGAAGCCGCTGATATATTTGACATGCTTCGTGCCTTTAAATTGCCTTTTGACTATTTTTATTCAAATCCTGTACATAATAAAACTGTTATTAAAACACAAGAAAAAATTACTTTACCGACCCGTCCAAATTTGACAAATAACCGTTAATAAGTTCCTTTTGATTTTCTGTCATATAGTCATATTCTATTTTAGCTGCTGCCCAGCCGCATTTTTTGCCGTCTGAGCTTATAATTTCTCCGCTAAGGACATCTTCGGCAAGTTTTTTGTCCAGTTTTATAAAATATTTATTTTCTTTACCGTTTATTCTATAAAAGTTTGAATGTATCTCGGAAATATCAACACTGTTTAGCGGAATAGTTCCTTCCAGCGCATTTATCTTGAATGTTATTGAATTTTCATCAATTTTAAATTCGAAGTTATGTTTTTCGTTGTATTGATTAAGCAGAGTTCCCTTCCAATCGCCGTAGTAATCCTTCAAGTCCCGTGAAAACCCTTCTTCATTTGAATAATTAAGCAAAAAATTTTGCAGTTTTGATATATTTACTTTTAGTTCCTTTAATTTTGAATAATCAGCAGTCTCTTTTTCAAGCAGAGAAATATTTTTAAAAACCTCCTGTATATCCCAAGGCAAATCTACAGGTATATTGCTGCTTAATTTGTCAAAACCGCTCAATAAAAAAACAGGTTTGTCAGAAAGATTAAATGAGTCTGCCTGAAAGCCGGTATAAAACCCGAGATCCAACGCCCAGCCTGAGCGAGCATCAAGTTTTTGAACAAAATCATTTTTTGTAAGATCGTAATATTTGTTCAGGTTTTCAGTATATTTTAAGGTTTTAATGTCTTTATTTTGCTTTTCGTAATTTTCAAAAGTTAAATCCGATTGTATTTGAGCAATCAGAGGATAATATTCATTTTTTACATTGTTTTCTTTTACTAAAAGAGAATAAACAGAAAGGTTATCAAGAGCTTTCTGAAGGTCGCTTTCGGACAATTCGCTCTGTACAAGCATAGTATATGTCTTACCCAGAATATTGCCTGTAGAAATAACTTCCTGCATATGATCTTTCTTTTCTTCAGAAAAAGTCGGTTTGCAGAACAAAATTAAGGCAAAGAAAATAATAAAAACGGATATTATTTTTTTGATTTTTTTCGGCATTTTAACGCAATATTATTTTAACTCGCTGGTATTGCTTTTCAGCCAATCAATAAGCTTTTTCACTGCTTTGCTTCTGTGGCTGATTGTATTTTTATCTTCCAAAGACAACTCTGCCATTGTAGCATTTTTTTCATTTATGTAGAATATCGGGTCATAACCAAAACCCTTGTTGCCTTTGGGTTTTTCTGCAATAATACCTTCGCATTTTCCTTCGCATTCAAAGAGAATTTTGCCGTCAGGTGTTGCAAGAGCGATGGCACAAACAAACCTTGCGGTTCTTTTATCCTGAGGAACGTCCTTTAGTTCATTTAAAACCCTGTTAATTCTTTTTTCATCGGTTTCTTCATAGCGTGAAGAATAAATTCCGGGTGCTCCGTTCAAAGCATCAACCGCAAGTCCCGAATCATCGCCGAAAGCATAACATCCCGATGCTTTTGCCGCGGCAACAGCTTTGATGCGGGCATTTTCCATAAAGGTTTTTCCGTTTTCTTCAACGTCAAAATCTTTAACAATATCTTTTATTCCCAAAACCTCGATATTGAGACTTTTAACTAGATCATTTATCTCAACAACCTTATTTTTATTATTTGTGGCAAGAACCAGCTTAACTGCCTGCTTATTCATACTAATCACGTCCAAATCTTCTTGATCTGCCGGCAAATTCAGAGATTGCCTTTTCGTATTCTTTATCCGAAAAATCGGGCCAATAGACCTTAGTAACATAGATTTCACTGTATGCAGCCTGCCACAGCAGATAATTGCTGAGCCTGTATTCACCCCCCGTTCTGATTAGCAAATCGGGATCGGGAACATTTGAGGTATAGAGATAATCGGATATTAAAGCGGAATCGATATCATCAACGTTGATTTTATTATTTTGGATGTCTTTTGCTATGTGTTTAACGGCTGCGGTTATTTCGTCCCGCGAACCGTAGTTAATGCCAACCTGTAAATTCAAACCCGTATTGTTTTGAGTTGTTTCCATTGAATCCAGCAGCATTTTTTTTAGTTTAGGATTTAGAGCATCAAGATTTCCTATAATTGTCAATTTTATATTGTTTTTATGGAGGCTTTTAAGCTCTTTTTTGATTGTTTCACCCAGAAGAAGCATCAAATAATCAACCTCTTCTTTTTTTCTCTGCCAGTTTTCTGTCGAAAAAGCATATACTGTTAAGTATTTAATGCCCCATTTTGCGGAAAGCTTGACAATATTTTTAAAAGCCTTGACGCCGGCATTATGTCCCGAAGTTGAAGGCAGTTTATGTTTTTTTGCCCACCTTCGGTTACCGTCCATTATTATAGCAACGTGTTTTAAATTTGTTTTTTCAACGAGTTCTTGCGCCGGTGCAGGACAAACTTGTTTACTCAATGCCATTTTTAATGCTCTTCAACAACTATTTAACTTTATAAATAGATTATCTCAAAAAATTATTTAGTACAGCAGAAAGATAAAAGAAATTCTTGCCGTTTCTGTCAAAAGGTGCTAATTTTTTCTTAAATTTTATTGGAAAACAAACGCAATGATTGAGCTGATAATTTTAACCGCTTTGCAAAAATCAAAAAGCACGATATACGGCATTAAAGAAGAAATTAACAGGCTCTTTGTTCCTTTTTTAAAAGTCAGTTTCGGAGCTCTGCATCCTATTCTAAAAAAACTGGAAAAAGAAAAATATCTTTCTGTAAAAGAAATTAGAAGCAGCGGAGGCAAAAAGAGTTCGGTTTATTCGCTCACAAAAGAAGGAAAAGATTATTTTAACACCCTGATGATTGAAGATTTGCCAGAAAATCCCGCTTCGGGCGATAAACTTATTAATATAAAGCTCATTGCGCTTGATTTTGCTGATGAAACTTCGCATAAAGCTGTTTTGGACAAAATGACAAACTATCTTGAACTTCTAAAAATCAGAATTGAAAATGATTTGAAATCAGAAGAAACGCAAGACGGTCAATATCGGAAGAAGACGTTGAGATTTTCGATTGATGAAATTAATGCTAAAATTGAATTTATTAAGTCTTTAAGATAAGAGGGGAAAGGTTTTATGACTATTGAGATAAAATTTTTGGGGCACAGCGCTTTTGCAATATCCGACGGGGAAAATTCGATTTTGATTGACCCTTTTATTTCGGGGAATCCCGGTGT
>CAZEDP010000065.1:0-8561 GCA_964511035.1 uncultured Gammaproteobacteria bacterium | reverse complement strand
AAGCTGTTTTTAAAAATACTTTCAGTAATGCTCATCAAGTAAATTATTACTTCTTTTATTTAAACTTCGGGAAAAAATTGTTTTTATTTCATCTATAATTTGGTTTTGACTGTTTGATAGTTCTGCTGAGACTGTATGAGCCTCCCAAGTATGAATTAAATCCGGACTTTTAGCTTCTAATTGAATTATCAGGCTTTGATGTTTCTTTTTAATATAAGCTGTAAGAGATATGTTATCGGGTAATTTTTTAACAACAAATCCTTTTAGCATTTTTAGCTCATTTGAGCCTGTATATTTCCCTTTCATTGAAACACAAGGAAAAGATATGGCATTTACTTTCATAAACCCTTACCTGACCCTGATTTAAGGAAATTTTAGCATAAAATCAGATATAGATTAACAGTTAATGAACCCTTGAAAAGAAAAAGAACATGAATATTCCTATTACCCAACAGTAATAGGCAAAAATATTGAGCTTATATTTTGAAAGAAAGATTAAAAGGTATTTGATGCAGTAATACCCTGAAACTCCCGAAACAAGACATCCGATAATAATAGCTGTCCAATTAAATTTAACGACTTCAGAAATGCCTGTCATGCCAAAAGCATTAAAAAATGCTGCCAGAATAATTATTGGAATACTCAATAAAAAAGAATATCTTGCACTTTTAACTCTATCCAAGCCGCATGCCAAACCGACGGCAATAGTTGAGCCGGATCTGGATAAACCCGGGGCAACGGCAAAACCTTGAAAAATGCCTATAATTAGTGATTTTTTTATGCTCAGTTCATTTGTTTTGTTTTTTATCCTTTCAGCAAGGATTTCTGAAGAGTAAAGTATAACGCCGGTTAAAATTAAGATTAAGCCTACTGCTGAGGGATTATAAACTAAAGATTCAAAAAAATCTTTTAAAGGGTAGGCAACCGCAACTGATGCCAGAGTGCCTACCGTGATAAAAATAGGGAACTGAGCTTCTTTATCAGTTTTTAATGTTCTGTCCTTTAAAGATTTGAAAAAAACGGCTGTCAGATGTTTTAAGTCCTTTCTAAAATAAATAAACACTGCAATTAGTGTTGCAACATGAAGCATAATATCAAAGAAGATTTCCTCATCGCCGCCGGTTTTCATAGATTTGCCCGTTATCAGCTTGAAAATAGAGGATGTCAGAACAAGATGTCCTGAGCTGCTTATGGGTAAAAATTCAGTCAGCCCTTGCACTAATCCGGTTATTGATGCTTGCAAAATATTCAATTTATTTCTCCTCTTAAAGATTTAGTTCTTTTATCAATTCTTTGTCCCCTTTAGACAAGTTTTGTCGGATAAACCGCTTAAATAAATCCGGACGTTTAAGATAAGTTCTATGAATTGCTTCTTTACGTCGCCATTTTTCTATCTCTTTGTGATTACCGGATAATAATACTTCCGGTACGTGCATATCTCTGAAGTTTGCCGGTTTTGTATAGTGCGGATACTCCAATAAATCGACTGAAAAAGTGTCTTCCTGTGAAGATTCATCTTTTCCTAAAACCGAAGGAATAAGTCTCGCAGTTGAATCAATAACACTAAGCGCAGCTAATTCCCCTCCGGTAAGAATAAAATCACCTAAAGACAGTTCCATAAGGTTTATACCGGTTCTAATTCTCTCGTCGAAGCCTTCATAGTGTCCGCATATAAGTATAAGTTGGGATTTTTTGCTCAATTCACCCGCAATTTGCTGATGGAAAGTCTTGCCCTGCGGTGTTAACAAAACAGTTAAACTGTCAGGTAAAATTTTTATTGATTCATAAGCTGAAAAAAACGGTTCACACTTGAGAACCATTCCTGCACCGCCGCCATAAGGAGTATCGTCAACTTTTCTATGCTTGTCCTTGGCAAAATCTCTCGGATTTACAGTATTAATTTCAATAATATTTTGAGTTCGGGCTCTTCCTAAAATACTGGAAGAACAGTAAAAATCTATAATTTCAGGAAACAGTGTTATTACATCATAGCGCATAGTTAAAAAGCCTTTTAATTTATAAGACCGGGAATGTTATTAATTTTTATCCTGTTTTCTTTCAGGTTTATTTCCGGTACAAGTTCTTTTACGAAAGGTATAAGAATTTCTTTTCCTTCAGGAGTTTTTATTTCCATCAAATCTTCTTCTTTAATGCTGATTATATCTGTGACAACTCCTAAGAGGTTATTATTAACGTCAATGACTTCCTTGCCGAGCAAATCATCAATCAAAAATTCATCTTTGCCAAGAAATTGTTCTATTTGAGTTTTGGGAACCTTTAGATAAGCATTTTTTAATGTAACAGCTTCTTCAATTGAATTAATTTCATTGAATTTAAGATAAACATGCTGTTTATAAAATCTTACAGCCTTTATTGTCAGAATTATTTCTTTGTTATTATGAACTGCGGTAAGAGTTTTTAGGTGTTCAATAAGATTTTTTTTATCTGCTGAATAACCTGCCTTAACCTCACCGGATAATCCGCAAAAGTTAAGAATTTTTCCTATTGAAAGAAGTTTTTGTTTTTCATTCATTGTTTTAAAAAAGATTTATGCTCTGATTTCTTGAATTATGCCGTCTTTAACAATAATACTGGCTGTTTTGTATTTTTCGTATATGTTATCGCCGACTGATATTTCAACGTAGTTTTCGAGGCTTCCCGTGTTTATCAGGTTGCCTGTTTCAAGACTGTTGATATTTTCTCTTTGCTGTAAAAGCTCCTGTTTAACGCCGGCATACTGAGTAAGTCTCTGTGATATTTCTGTTAAAGCCTGCCTGATTTGCGGAGCGTTTTCCGATGCGGAAAAATCATTTGCCAACTGGTCCTGCATTTGTTTACTCTGCAATTCCAGCTGCATTATTTGACTGTCTATCAGTTGGAGTTCTTTATTAATTTCCTGACTTGAATTTTTCTTAAATTCCTCGGTTACTATTGTCTTAACGGTGATATTTCTTTTGATTTTTAAGGATTTTGACATATTAATAACCTCTTTTTATTTAATTTACAGTCTCTGTATGATAGTAAGAAAAGATTAAACAAAAGTAAATCTTTTCAATGTTTATGCTCAACATGCCATAAATGCCGCCATGTCATGGGTAGTTATTTTTAAGGGGTATATGATATTATCTTAGAAAAGGATGGTAATAAACTATGAATAATAAATCAATATTAATATTTGTCGTGTGTGCGGCTTTGTCCTTAAATTGTATCAGTGCTCAGTCCAAAGACAGAATAAAGGATACTTCCGTAAAAACTATTAAGGGCGGAGTTACTGAAAATGTTAATCAGTTTGAAGAAATCTCGGTTTTAATTCCTAAAGATGCTATTTTTGAAATAGATTCTCTTGGCAATATTAAGCCTCTAAAGCCTGAAGACATTGAAGAGTTAAAAATGTCTGACGATGACGGACCAACAAACTCAAAAGACAGGCTAACAAAGGCGACTTCTTTCCTTTTACTTGGAGGCATGTCGGTAACAGGAAGTATTGAAAGGTCTTTAAGAGACAGAGAGGCTTTTGGAAATCTTAAAGACAATTTTACAAATCCTGTTAATAAACTGAAAGACGGTTGGAAAGCTGATGATAATGCTTTTTTAATAAATTATGTCGGGCATCCGTTGGAATGGTTTTTGATTGCAAATTATCTTAAAGCCTCCGGCGCAACAGATAAAGAAGCTATAATAATTTCGCAGCTTACAAACCTTACCTGGGAATTTGTTATTGAAGGCAGTTATGTTCCCCCTTCTCCAAAAGACCTTGCAGCAAATACTCTGGGAAGTCTTGCGGGAATTTATCTTTATAATGTTGCTCTCAAAAAGCCGATTGATAAAACCTACGGAAAACTTGCAGCAATAGGCCAAAAACATGGTGTTGACGTTCTACCCGACATTAAATACAATTCAAACTCCCGTGGTATGATTATTGGCGCGCTTGTAAAAATTAAAAGATGAATTTTAATTTGTTAGGTTTTCTTAAGTAGAAATTACATAGTTAAAAATCTCTCAGATTAGATATTTCTAATATGTTTAACAAAATGTAAAAATTACATTTTAAGAAAGATTTTACAAATCCTAATTCAAGTGCTACATTAGTCATATGTATAGAAAAATAAGGTAAGTTATATGTCTGACAAAAGAGTGTTTTCCTTGTTCAAGAGCGGTTTTAGAAATAAAGGTTTCACATTAGCCGAAGTATTGGTTACTCTGCTTGTCATCGGTGTTGTTGCCGCGCTTACAATCCCGCAGCTTATTCAAAGCACTGCAAAGAATGAGTATAAAGCAGGATTTAAAAAATCTTTAGGGGCTCTTAATCAGGCATTAGCCCTTAATATAGCTCAGAATGCTCAGGAGGCGAATGACCCGACTGTAGGGAATGTTTCAGTAAATTTAGCAAACTATTTTTCAAGAAGAATGGTTGTCGTTAAAGGTTCCGGTACGGCTGATTTCTTCACCGCTGACGGTACTCAATATACTTTTCTTGCAGGAACCGGCGGGTGTTTGACTACCGGACAAGATGCATCGAATACCGCAAATTGTACAGTGCGTATAGACGTTAACGGAGAGAAAGCTCCTAACGCAATGTCAACAGGCACTACAGCGGCAAACTATGTTTATAAAGACAGATATTATGCTGTAATCAGAAATAATCAAGTTCTTCCGTCTACCGGAGCTTCTGCAACTTACGGTCAAGCTGCAGCTGTCGGCGCTATTACGGAACAGTAAAAACTTTTTTATGTCAAATAAAAAAGCGGGTTTAAAAAACCCGCTTTTTTAATTTATTTTAGGACTTCACATATTAAAAAATCAGTGTACAATTATCTTAATTGTGGAATAGAATTACTGTATTTTAGATAAAGTGGTAAATGAGGTTTTATTTATGTCAAAGAGAAAAGGGTTCACATTAGCTGAAGTGTTGGTCACTCTGCTTGTTATCGGTGTTGTCGCAGCTCTAACGATTCCCCAGCTTATTCAAAGCACTGCAAAAAATGAGTACAAAGCCGGATTTAAAAAAGCTCTCGGTACTCTTAATCAGGCACTTGCGCTTAATATCGCTCAGAATGCTCAGGAAGCCAATGACCCGACTGTAGGAAACTCTTCAACTAACTTAGCTGCCTATTTTGAAAGAAGAATGGTTGTTGTTAAAGGTTCCGGTACAGCTGATTTCTTCACCGCTGACGGTACTCAATATACTTTTACTGCAGGTTCTGGAAGTTGTCTGACTACCGGGCAAGATGCTTCTGCTGCTACAGCTTGTAAAGTATTGATAGACGTTAACGGAGAGAAAGCTCCTAACGCATTGTCAACAGGCACTACAGCGGCAAACTATGTTTATAAAGACAGATATTATGCTGTAATCAGAAATAATCAAGTGCTTCCATCGACGGGAGCTTCTGCAACTTATGGTGAAGCTGCAGCTGTCGGCGCTATTACGGAACAGTAAGTTTTTACATTATTTAACAATAATATGCTCGCTAATAACGGGTGTATTGTTGTATTTGAGTATTTTTCTGCAGATTTTTCCAAATAAGACATAAAATAGTGTAAAATTGTCATATATTAAAATAAACAGGAATTATGTTTGTCATATTTATGCAAAAATAATAAAAGCTTCACACTGGCTGAGGTTTTGGTTACATTACTAATCATAGGCATTGTGGCAGCATTAACTGTACCGCAGTTAATACAAAGCGCCGAAAGAAATGAAAACAAGGTAGCGTTAAAAAAGGCTCTGGGAGCTTTAAATCATGCCTTATCTTTAAATATGTCTCAAAACGGACTGGAAGCAAACGATAGCAGCATTACCAGTTCTGCGGACTTGGCTGATTTCTTCGGGAGAAAGCTTAGTGTAATAAGCGGTTCCGGTACAAATTCAATATATGTAAATGACGGAACAAGATACACTTTTACAAGAAACGGTTCATGCACTACTACTGATACAAACTATGCTGCGCCTGCGCAATGTTTTGTCCTTGTGGATATTAACGGCGATAGAACCCCAAATACACTCTCTTCAGGGAATACTCTAGCTACCTATGATTTTAAAGACAGATATTATTTTGTAATAAGAAATAATGCTGTTTTACCTTCCAATAGTGTTGGCGATTCAGTTGCGTCAGCAGCTGTTACTAATCAGTAATAATTAATAGTCTGTGTAATGTTATTTTGTTATTTCAGTTTCTACGGGATTTTTGTTCATTGTATTATTAAATTAATATTTTGGATGGACTGACGGTAGAAAAAGCATTAGATATGAAAAAAATCTTGTTTTACACAACTCTGTTTTTAGTACTGTTGTCTTATGTGCTTGTGTTAACAAGCGCTGATTGCGATCTGTGGGCAAGGTTGGCTGTGGGAAAAATTTATTCACAAACAGGGCATGTTTTAATGAATGATATATTTTCCTATACACCGACAAAAAGCATCTGGATTGACCATGAATGGGGATCAGGAGTGGTTTTTTATTGGTTTGTTAAGCATTTTGGCGATAAAGGCTTGATTTTCCTTCAGACAATTTTAATGTTTACAGTTTTTTCAATAGTTTCACAAATAATTAAGCTTAACAGTCCTAAAATTTTGTCCAATATAAACATGCCGTTTTATATTCTTATGCTTCTTGCTTTTTCTGTGGGAAATTGCTATGTAATACGATGCCAAATGTTTACATTTTTTTTCTTCACAGTTTGGATATATGCATTAGAAAGAATTAGAAGGGGTGAAAACAGGCTTTTATGGATTTTTCCTGCAACCTCCGTTGTGTGGGCAAATTTACACGGTGGTTTTGTTGCGGGCTTTGGGCTTTTATTAATATACACACTGGGAGAAGCCTTAAATAAAAAACCTTTTAAAAAATATTTGTTAATATTAATTCCAACTGTTTTTATTACTTTAATTAATCCTTACGGTATTAAATATTGGTCTTATATTCTAGAAGCTACAACAATGCATCGGTTTGCCATTAGTGAGTGGTCTTCTACAAATTTGTTACTTTATGAAAAATGGAGATATTTTAGAGTTTTTCTTATATTGGTGATGATTGGGTTAATCACAAATTTGGCAAAAATAAAACCTAAAATAAAAGATTTGGATTTTACAAAATATATTTTACTGTTTGTTGCATTATATTTATCTTTAAAGCATATCAAACATCAACCCTTTTTTGTGATTACCGCGGGAAGTTTTCTATACAACGATTTTTATTTAATGCTTAATTTGTTTACAAACATAATGGTTAAAAAATGGGGGGGAGGAGTTGCTTCCGTTTTGCATAAAATTGCAATAGCTAAAGATTTCATAATTTACTTTTCTTTAATAACCTTGTGTATTCTTGAGATAATAACTTTTCCCATGGTTTCAAATTTTTCAAAAAGATTATATCCTTTAGGTTCAATTGAATTTATAAAGATGAACAACTTAAAAGGCAATCTTGCAACTATGTTCCATTGGGGCAGTTATGCAGTATGGAAACTTTATCCGAATATATATATCTCTGAAGACGGCAGGTATGAGGAGGTTTATCCAAATAATATTCACTATCTTGTTTTAAATTTTCATTACCAATTTAATCACAAGTGCAATGATCTTATAAGTAAACATCACACTGATATACTTCTTTTAGATAAAAAAACAAACTCTTATAAGGGTATGCATCTGTCTGCAAGCAGAAAAGAATGGAAAGAGGTTTTTTCCGACGAACTAAGTGCTGTTTTTCTTCCTGTTGGCAAGGTTCCTAAAAATCTCATAGTTCCAAAGGAAATATCTTACGATAAAATTGTTAAAGAGAAATACATAACTTCAATTGACTTTGAGAAATGAGGTTGAACAATGTCTGTAAAAGATTCTATTAATTATGCAAAAATATCCGATATAAGAAAACTTCTTATTGGAAAAGATTTAAGCGCAAAAGAGCTTGTGGATTTTTCTTATGGCAGAATTAACGAGGTCGAAGATAAAGTATCGGCTTTTAACTGCTTAACAAAAGATTTGGCATATCAAACCGCTGCTGTTGTTGATGAAAAAATTAAAAACAGTGAGAAATTGCCCCCTCTTGCAGGAATACCCGTTGGAATAAAAGATAATATTTGTATAAACGGTATAAAAACCACTGCAAGCAGCAAGATTTTAGAGAATTTTGTTCCGCCTTATGACGCTACCGTTATAAAAAAACTTAAAGAAAATCTTGTCCCAGTTATCGGAAAAACAAACTTGGATGAGTTTGCAATGGGCAGTTCGACGGAAAACAGCGCATTTAAAATTACCAAAAATCCGTGGAATTTAAATTGTGTTCCCGGCGGAAGTTCCGGGGGCTCCGGCGCTGCTGTTTGTTCAGGTGAAACTGTTATTTCATTGGGTTCTGATACGGGCGGAAGTATAAGGCTCCCTGCAAGTTTTTGCGGAATTGTCGGACTAAAACCAACTTACGGCTTAGTATCAAGATTTGGATTAATTGCTTACGCAAGCAGTTTAGATCAAATTGGTCCTTTTGGAAGATGTGTAGAAGATGCGGCTCTTGTTTTAGAAGCAATAAGCGGATATGACGCAAATGATTCAACATCGGTTAAACAGGA
>CAZEDP010000064.1:0-8732 GCA_964511035.1 uncultured Gammaproteobacteria bacterium | reverse complement strand
TTGCTGATACTTCATTAAGTACGGACGGAAAAACCCTGAAAATATTTATTAAAGATACTATTAATCCTGATTTACTGAATCAGCCTGCAGCCTATGTTATAATAGATTCAGGACACGGGGGCACTGACCCAGGTGCGCAAAGAGCCGGCATTTCAGAGAAAACAATTAATCTGGCGGTAGCAAAAAAAGTCAGAGAATACTTGACTAAAGCTAATGTTAGTGTAGTAATGACTCGTGAGGACGACAGTACTGTAAGTTTACAGGACAGGGTTGGAATTGCAAATAACCTTCCTAAATCAGACACGTTTGTCAGCATACACTCCAATGCCTGTGAGAGTCCCACGGTAAAAGGTATTGAAATATACTGGTTTACTCCGCAAAGCAGCGAACTTGCAAAAGACGTGCACGAAAAGATAATTCAGTATGTCAATACCAAAGACAGAGGTACAATATATAATATGTTTTATGTGATAAAGAATACAAATGCCCCGTCAATTCTCGTAGAGATAGGTTTTCTTACCAACGAAGAAGAGAGAAATGCCCTCTTAACTCCTGAAAGGCAAGATGCTACCGCAAAAGGAATTGCAAAAGGCATATTGGGCTTTTTAAAGCTGAAGTCACCGGCTTTAAGCTTTAACTACGGTGAAATAGGAATTGAGGACAATAATGGACAATGAAAAAAGACCAATAGGAATTTTCGACTCGGGTGTGGGCGGATTAAGCGTTTTAAAAAAAATTGTAAAAGAACTGCCGTTTGAAGATTATGTTTATTTTGGCGACACTGCAAGAGTGCCGTACGGTGAAAAAAATCCCGAACAGCTATATTCATTTGTAAAAGATATTCTGGATTTTTTTAAATCCAAAAATGTTAAAGCGGTTTTAATGGCTTGCAATACAAGTTCTGCAGTGGTTCTCGACAAAATTAAAAACCAATATGATTTTTTGATTTTAGGACTCATAGAACCGACAGCGAAATATATAGCAGGAATAGACGATATTGAAATCGGCCTTATGGCAACAAGCGCAACAGTCAAATCCGATGCATATTCAAAAGCTATTCGCAGACTTGCACCGAGTAAAGATGTAACATCAGTCGCCTGCAAAGGGCTTGTTGAAATAGTTGAAGCCGATATGGTTAATTCTGAAGAATCCAAAACTTTGACAAAAAGCTATCTGACTCCTCTTTTAAGCAATAATGTACAAAAAATCATACTCGGATGCACACATTATCCGTTTTTGATACCTGTAATCAATGAAATAACTCAAAAACCGGATATGCTTATTGACCCTGCCGATTTTCTCGTACAAGAAGCATCTAATCAGTTGGCAGAAAGAAATCTACTAAAGAAAACCGGTCTTGGCGAAATAAAATACTATGTCAGCTCCAACCCGCAGTCTTTCCTTAGAACCGGAAGAAAATTTTATTCCGAATGCAAACTGCCGGAGTTGGTTGATTTTTCGGTATCTAAGGGATTGTGCCGACTTATCTAATTAGAAATGGCTATTACTTAAATCATCATTTATTTTCTTTATTTTTTAATAATGATGATAGTCTAGAATCAATTATTTGTAGCTGATTAGCGAAAGCCTTGCAATACTTACTCTTTCGATATTGTGCCCAAATGTTAAGTTTGCTCCAAGCATAATAATTATCCGGAGCATTGTTTTTGGTTGCAATGTATTTTAAGCAATATTCTCCCATATCTAATATGACTATTTTATTAAGAGCGTAGAATAATATAAAATTATCAATGTTCAATTGATTTGTGTGTAGTAGCCCAACTATGGGATAAGCAATTTTGCCGGCTTCAATTACTGCAGTCGGTCCATATTTAAATGCTGCATCTGTCATTTGTTTTGTTTTATTTCCTTTAAAATTAGAAATACATTGATAATTATGACTTTGATTTAGTGCTGATATTTTCATTTTTCTTATGACCTTTGTTCTTTTATAACCTGTTAATCATTTTAAAACCCACTAATTTAGAAAGTTGCTATTAATTTTCAATTTTGTAAACATTTTGAAATAAAACCTAAGAATACTAGCAAATTTATTTTTTACAGGTTTTTAAACTTTTTGTCTAAAGTAATCTTGAGGAAATAAATATGTTTTTATCAAATGTGAACAGCAGACAGAGTTTTAGCAGTGTATTCAAAGTAAATGTCAAAATCGATTTTGAAAGTAGCCCCGAAGCGATATATGCCCCTTTTTTAAGACGCTACTCAGGCGAAAGAGATGAATACAGCAGAAAAGTTATAGCTAATCCAACTTATTATCTTAATGATGTGTCTGTAAGAGAACTTATGTATATTCTTCAAAACGGTAAAAATACCGCTTATGAAACAATCAGAAACATATTTAAATCTAATGACAGAGATTACATACCAACTGATAAACATTCGATTAGATCCGTAGCTTATTTTGAGTCCGGTAATCAATTCTATCTGGTAACCGGTGATGATGCCAAAACATACTGGGAAAATTGTACAAAATCTAATATCGAGGATATAAAATCACAGCTGGCAAGTAAGTCTGATGATAAAATACTGAATATCCACTCATTTGCCGGTCTTCAAGAAAAAATCAAAATAAAGAGTATTGATTTTAGAGCGTAAACATTACAAAGATTATACAGTCATACAGATTTACTTGTACTTGTCACTTCAGAAAGAAGGAAATCATTGATAATTCAACGAAATTCCAGCTTAAGCAATCAAATTCATTTTAACGAAATGTATTTAATGACAACACAAAATCCGAAAAATCGGGAAAAATTCCACAATTCTGTAAAATCAGCTCCCAGTTACAGAGATTATCTTGCTAGAAATTATGCGGATGCAGAAGGTGCGCTAAATTGCATTATTTTGTCAGACAATACTGTAATTGGACTCACCGGAAAACATTCCGCCAATTATGAAAGATTATTTCAGAAAACCAAAACTGCCGACAATTCAAACGCGACAGATTTACCTGACAGGGTACTGGCTGGAATACACAATGACGAAGAATTCAACATTAATAATCTTGCCGAGATAAGGGTACCTGAAGACAACATCTGGCCTTTTTGTTAAATCAAAATGAATCTTATTTCAAAAAAAAATTTCGAAATAATTTATAGTAATCTTCCTTAAATTAAAAAAACCTTGTAAAATAACATGTTCTCGATAGAATTATATTGAGATACCATTTTTATTTGAGGTTATATGTCAAAGGAAGTCATCGAATTTGAGGGTACAATAATCGAATCATTGCCAAACGCTATGTTTCGTGTAGAATTAGAGAACGGACACATGGTGCTGGCTCATATATCAGGTAAGATACGGAAGAATTTTATAAGAATACTTCCCGGGGATAAAGTAAAAGTCGAATTAACCCCTTACGACCTGTCAAGAGGGCGAATTACGTACCGAATGAAATAAAACAATAATCATGAGAATGAAAGGATAACACAGTGAAAGTCAGAACGTCAGTCAAAAAAATGTGCGACAAATGCAAAGTCATTAAAAGAAAAGGCAGAGTCGCAATTATATGCGAAAACCCGAAACACAAACAGAGACAAGGATAAGATACAGGCTTATTAAGCCTTTATCTGTTTTAAGAGTTAGATTTTTAACCCTTGAATATTCCAAAAAACTTGAATGTTTTTTGTGTTTTAGATAAATTATTCTTTACGGGAAAATTTTTACAAATCCCAATTAGACAGTGAACACAGGAAAAACCGGAACAAGAAATTAATAAGCAGAAGGAGCAAACATAAATGGCAAGAATCGCCGGAGTTGATTTACCCCGCAACAAAAGAATGGTTATAGCATTAACCTATATTTACGGTATAGGACCGACTTTAGCTGAAAAAATTCTTGCGGAGTGCCGTATTTCCGTAGATACAAAAACAGACAATCTTACGGAAGATGAAATTAACAGACTTAGAGAGCAGATTGACAAGTACACCGTAGAAGGTGACCTTCGCAGATTAGAAGGTATGAACATTAAGAGACTTATAGAAGTCAACTCATACAGAGGTCAGCGCCACCGTAAAGGTCTCCCTGTAAGAGGACAAAGAACAAAAACAAACGCCAGGACAAGAAGAGGCAAGAGATCCGGTCCTGTCTCCAAGAAAAAATAATTAACACAGGAGAATAAATATAATCATGGCAAAAGCATCAGCTAAATCCAAAGTAAAGAAAAAAGAAAAGAAGAACATACTTCAGGGTAGAGTTCATATTCAATCCACATTCAACAATACAATAGTTACTTCTACTGATATGATAGGTAACGCAATAGCTTGGGCTAGTGCAGGAACAAGCGCGTTCAAAGGCGCAAGAAAAGGAACACCTTTTGCAGCACAGTCCGCGGCTGAGACTGTTGCGAAAAAATCTATCGATCAGGGGATGAAGACGGTAGAAGTTTACGTTAACGGACCGGGGTCGGGCAGAGAAACAGCTATCAGAGCTATTCAGGCTGCCGGACTTGAAATCACTCTTATTAAAGACGTAACAAGAATACCCCACAACGGATGCCGTCCCCCTAAAAAGAGAAGAGTATAATTCCCAATCTGAGAAATAAGGAGAACACAATTGGCAAGATATACAGGACCGGTATGTAAATTATGCAGAAACGAAAATGAAAAACTGTTTCTCAAAGGAAACAGATGCTATTCTGCAAAATGTGCAATGTCGCGCAGACCTTTCGGTTCAGGTCAACATGGCAAATCAAGAAAAAAATTGTCTGAATATGCAACTCATTTGAGAGAAAAGCAAAAAGTCAGACATTCTTATTTAATACTTGAAAAACAATTTGCAAAATATTTCTATCAAGCTTCGCACAAAAAGGGAGTAACAGGTACAATACTTCTTCAAATGCTTGAATCGAGATTAGATAACGTAATGTTTGCGTCAGGGTTTGTTGCCGGCAAAAAGCAGGCAAGACAGCTCATCAGACACAGACATTTCACGATTAACGGCAGAATCGTCGATATTCCGTCATACAGATTAAAAGCCGGAGACGAGATTTCTGTCAAAGTGGCAAGTCAAAAACTTGTTAAAGAAATAATCGAATCCAATGCTCTTACACCCGAGCCGCAGTGGCTGAGTGTTGACAGGAACGATTTAAAAATTAAAGTTATTGCACTTCCCGAAAGAGAGCAAATCAACCCTTCATTCAAAGAGCAGTTAATCATTGAATACTATTCTAAATAGTTATAGATATTTGGAGGAAAAATACCTGTTATGGATTTAAAGATAAGATGTATCAATACAACAACAGACTCAGACGGAACAATATACGGAAAATTTTCGATTGAACCGTTGGAAAGAGGATATGGAACAACAATAGGCAACTCACTCAGACGTGTACTTTTGTCAGGTCTTGAGGGTGCAGCAGTCACCTCGGTCAGAATTGAAGGTATCACACACGAATACACCTCAATTCCCGGAGTTGTCGAAGACGTTATTGATATAATGCTCAACTTAAAGGGACTTGTAATCAAGTCTGAAAGCAAAGAGCCTCAACATCTGAGATTAGACATCGACCGCAGCGGTCCTGTTTTTGCATCAGATATTCAGCTTCCGGCCGGCGTTAAAATTGTCAACCCTGACTGGATTATAGCAACAATAGCCGAAGGCGGCGGACTTCATGCCGATATAGTTGTTGAAACAGGAAAAGGCTATCTCACTTCAGACGTATTAAAAGACAGCAAATCTGCAATGCCCATCGATATGTTGCCGATAGATGCAGCATTTATGCCTGTAAGAAGAGTAAGTTACACGGTTGAAAATACACGTGTCGGACAGATTACAGATTACGACAAACTTATATTGGAAATCTGGACAAACGGCAGCATCGATGTAACAACAGCACTGAGTCAGGCTGCAAATCTTCTTATCGAACACTTTGTACCAATGGCACAGTTGTCAGGTCCTGCCGCAATGGTCGGAACAGTACCTGTTGTGCCTGAACCGAAAGCAGAACCTCAAACTCCGACTATCGGAATTGAAGAACTCGAACTTTCAGTTCGCGCATATAATTGTCTAAAACGTGCAAGCATCAATTCATTAACAGAGTTGCTTGTCAAATCAGAGCACGATTTGCTCAATATAAAGAACTTCGGCAAAAAATCAGCTGACGAAGTTATTGAAAAGCTTCAGCTTTTCGGTTTAAAACTTGCTCCAAATCCGGAACCTGTTGAAGGTGAAGAGGAAGAAGAAGCTGTTTCGTAAATTAACAAATTAGGAAAGATAAAAATGAGACACCAGTGTAAAAGACATCAATTGAACAGACCGCAGGATCAGAGAAAAGCACTATTAAAATCCTTAGCTACATCTCTGTTCACATATGATGAGATAACAACAACAATGGCAAAGGCAAAAGCCTTAAAAGAATACGCCGAGCACATCATAACTATAAGCAAAACTGATGATGTTCATTCAAGAAGAAGCGCATTGAGATACATTTATAACCTTTCAACGGGTTATGCAATTTGTTCTAAATGCGGAAAAACCGTTTCTAAAGCAGACTTAAAAGCTGACGGACTTTGCGAATGCGGCGAAAAAATGATGGACATGACAGTACTTCGCAAGCTGTTTTCACAAATCGCAAAAAATTATGAAAACAGAAACGGCGGATACACAAGAATTTACAGATTGCCCCCAAGACGCGGAGACGCTTCCGAGATGGCACTAATTCAGTTAGTATAAAAGAAAATGCCTTATACAGATACAAAAATTGAAAGCATAAAAGGAGAATCTTTATTAAGATTCTCCCAACGCTATGCAATGATTGTTGAATATAACGGTTATGCATACAGCGGCAGCCAAAAGCAGCTGAATGCCCGCACGATACAGTCAGAAGTCGAAGATGCCATTTTAAAGGTCACGGGTATAACCGCAAAAACGATATTTTCAGGCAGAACGGATGCTAAAGTTAATTCAAAAGGTCAAACTGTACATTTCGATCTGCCGCACAAAACAAATATAAACAAACTTATCTATTCATTAAATTCAGTACTTCCGGCGGATATAGCAATCAGAGAAATTATTGAAACGGATAAAGATTTTCATGCTCAAAAGAGTGCATGCTGGAGATGGTATCGGTACACCATCTTTAACAGAAGAGAAAAATCTGTTTTTAATAGTAATCTCTCACTGCATGTCCCGAAGAAACTCAACATTGCGGAAATGAACACTGCCATGCAATTTCTTATAGGCAAGCATGATTTCTCAGCTTTCAAAAGTACGGGAAGCAGCGTACCATCCGATATTTGCAATATGATTAGCGCACAATGCTTTAGTGAAGATGATTCTATTTATCTTGACGTTGTTGCAGACAGGTTTTTATACAATATGGTCAGGATTATTGCAGGTACGGCGGTTGAAATCGGTCTGGGCAATTTCAATGCAGTGTATATGCAGGAAGTGCTTAATTCAAAGGATAGAGCTAAGGCGGGCAAAACGGCAAGACCTGAAGCATTGACGTTAATGTCCGTAGGTTATAACATGAAATATAATTTCGAAACATTAAATAAGGAGAAGGCGAACAATGAAATCCTATTGCGCAAAGCCTCATGAGGTTGAAGCAAAATGGTATTTAATAGATGCTGACGGACAAACACTCGGTCGTTTGGCATCATTAATTGCCGATATTCTTCGGGGCAAAAACAAACCTCAGTACACACCGCATATTGATACCGGTGATTTTGTAATCGTTATCAATGCCGAAAAAATCAAAGTATCGGGCAAAAAAGCTACCGATAAACTTTACCGCAGTCACTCCGGATATCCCGGCGGATTTAAAGAAATCAGCTTTAAAGACCTTCTTGCTAAGTCACCGGAAAAAGTGATTGAAAAAGCTGTTCGTGGTATGATTCCTCATAACACGCTCGGTGAAAGCCAATATATGAAGTTAAAGGTTTATGCAGGACCAAATCATCCGCATGAAGCTCAGAAACCGGTTGAATACAAGCAAGTGGAGGTTCTTAAATAATGGCTGAAACAAATAATTGTGGAGTTGGTCGCAGAAAGACCGCGATAGCAAGAGTAAAATTAGTTCACGGTAAGGGAAAAGTCATAATTAACAACAGAACGATAAAGGACTACTTCGGTAACCGTTCTGCATTAGAAATGATGGTTTATCAACCGTTAGTGCTTACAAAGAACGAAACAACTTTTGATGTTAAGGTCAAAGTTGTAGGCGGCGGCGTAAGTTCGCAAGCCGGAGCCATCAGACACGGTATTTCAAGGGCTTTGCTTCTTGTAGCAGACGAAAATAAGCCAATCTTGAAAACAGAAGGATTATTAACAAGAGACGCAAGAGAAAAAGAACGTAAAAAATACGGCAGAAAAAGAGCCAGAAAACGCTTCCAGTTCTCGAAACGTTAAGAATATATCAACAAAAAACCTCCCAATCGGGAGGTTTTTTGTTGAAGATAAAATTTATTTTAAAGTTTCACCTAGAATAGTAAAAATGTTTTTAATTTTTAACCAGTCATGTGTGGCTTTAGTTAAATCTATACCTGCCGGATTTGCAGTAAATCTTTGATCTTTTGTTATATTAGAACATATATTTGATAATCTAAAACCTAAACGCCATCTGTCAAAAATGCTTCCACTTAAATCAAATTGCTTCTCGGTTAAAATTGTTTGCAACGCTGAACGATCCTGCAATGTAATAATGCTTCCTGTCTTAAATATATTTGCGTTATAGAGAGAATCACTTTTTAAATCAAACCCACTTTGCA
>CAZEDP010000063.1:1647-8773 GCA_964511035.1 uncultured Gammaproteobacteria bacterium | reverse complement strand
AGAGTAAAGTTCGGCATTAATCTGTTTGTTAATTGCACTCTGCATTTTTTCGCCAATCATAATATGTCCTCCTTGGTTTTAATACATTTTAATCCAAATATTTGTCCGTAACTTCAAAACCATTGTAAATATTTATTAATATACTAGCAATTTTAAACCCCCTTTGGTTTTTATATATAGAGAAAATTTTGTGTGTGTAACATCTCAAGAGAAGTAACCAGGGAGTTATAAAAATTTATGAGGATATGTCCTATCAACTATGGCTGTCAGAATGTGAGCTTTTCGGCAAACATTATTGATTCTCACGCTCATATTGGTCAGGATATTGCTCCCGATTCCGGCAAAGTGTTCTCTCCTAAAGATTTGACAGATGTCCTGCGGGATAAATTTGATATTTATATTAAAGGAGTAAAGCAGACTGACGAAGTTGCTCACTGCTTTGTTTCGAATTTAAGCGCTATCGCAGCTCATGAAAACGGTGAGCCGATAGCCGATGAAATCGCCGGAAATAAGGATCTGTTAAAGCAGATTGAGGGGAATGCGAGATTTAAAGCTCTCGCAGTATGTCAGCCCGGTATCGGCAATGCCGAAAATATTGATACTTTGTTGAAAGAAAATTCCGGAAAATTTTTCGGATTAAAGTTCCATCCCGAATTTCACTGTAAGGCTGCCGATGATATCAGCTATGTGCCCTATTTAAAACTTGCAGAAAAATACAATCTGCCGTGTGTATTTCATTCAGACAAATTAGGCTCTTATGCAGACCCAAAATCTATTTACGAAGCGGCTAAACAAATTCCGAAAGTTCCTGTTGTGCTGTATCACATGAGCCTTGCGCCGGGCTGTTTGATAAAAGATTTGACGGAGACTGATCGTGAAAAACCTGAAATTAAAAAGTTAGAAAATGAATGCTATGAAAAAATAGAAAAAGAATTCTCTGAAAAAATAAAAATATTAAAAGAACAATTAATAAAAATATTAAAAGAAAAATTAAAAGAAAAATTAAAAGAAAATAATGAAGAAATATTAAAAGAAAATAGTGAATTTAAATTAATAGAAAAAATAAAAGATGTTGGTATAAAAAGAATAATTGAAAAAATTAAATATGCTAATGAAGAAAAATTAAAAGAATATGGTAAAGAAATTTTGGAAGAGGTGGAAAAGTTTGAAAAAAAACCTGTATGGGAGATTAGAGAGGCGTGGAACAGAGACGGTATAAAGATTGTTAAAGAAGCCGTAAATAAAGGGGATGCGAACCTCTATCTCGAAGTGTCATGGACTAAACCGGAAACAGTCATTGAAGCCATTGAAGCAGTCGGTGAGGACAGGGTTATATGGGGGACAGATACGCCATTTATGGAGCTGGGTTCAAATATTGAAAAGTATTATCAGGAAAGGGTTCAGCAAGTTAAAAATGCAATTATGGACAGATACTCCGCTGATGGAGAGCGCAAAATCCAAAAGATTTTTTACGACAACAGTTATGAGATTTTCATAGCAAAAAAATGGGCGGGAAATATTGAAGAAAAAATTGAAGGAAAAATTCAAGATAAAGCAGTCAAATCCGTCCAGGAAGTTTCCGCTTCCGCCGGCAAAAGCAAAAATAAATTGATTGCCTTCAGCGCGCTGACAATTCTGGCTGTGGCAGGTTTGTATAAATATTATCTCGCACCGTCAGACAAACAGGTTACGGATTATCCCGTTGCTGAACTTCCAACAGCTTTACCCGCTCCTGAAACAGTGCAAAAGTCAAATATGACGGATTTCTTAAAAAAGTTTGACGCAAAGATTTAAATGTATTTCTGTATGATTTTTCCTGAAATATATGGCAAAATAACTTTCACGGCTGTAAAATAATAATATGGACAGCAAAGATAATAACGAAAACTATAAAGCAAATATTCTCATCGGGAACTTTAAAACCCCGATGGGGCAAGACTTCGACAATCGGAAAATTGTCAACAACCAGAGTAACCCCATTTATAAAAAAATGTTTAAGTATATTCATAATAATTTGACACACAATAAATTCAGCAAGGGCGTAAAATCTTTTCGTCCCGATGATTTGATATAATTTGAAAATTACGCATACTTTCTTTTAGTTCCCGCGAACTAGTTTCGAGTGTACTAATAAATGGTATGTTAGTATTGTTTGTAAGAGAATCATTCAATGCTGAAATTTTCAAGATACTTTTTTATTGTATTTTTGTTAGTGACGGTTCTGCCGCTTACCTTGATGTTCTTTTGGAATCATCATCAGGTCGGGCAAATTAGAGAAGCCAGAGAACAAAAATTTTTGGACTTCGGGATAAAACAGCTTGAATACAATACAAACAGATATTTGAATTCTACAGAGGACTTTATCAGCAGAGTTGTCGTTAATCTGGCGACTGAAAATGTAACGCTAAAACAAATTAAAAATATAATCGGCTCTGATTATGTTTATTTGATTGGTATTAACAATGAACTCTACGGGGATAACCCCGTGCCGGAAGTGTTGAAGAAAATTGACTTCGGCAAAATCAAATCAAAGAGAGCATACTATGATTTATTAAGTTCGGGAGGCAAAGCTCAGCCTGCCGCGGTATTTG
The DNA here is from genome assembly GCA_964511035.1 of uncultured Gammaproteobacteria bacterium. Classification (GTDB taxonomy): domain Bacteria; phylum Cyanobacteriota; class Vampirovibrionia; order Gastranaerophilales; family CAZEDP01; genus CAZEDP01. Next base: position 6,182 of record CAZEDP010000063.1, on the reverse strand, counting down.
TGATACCCTATAAAATTGGCGAAAACAAGGGTATAGTCGTATTAAGCGAAGTTGATTTGAAAATGCTTCGACCTTCAGGTCCGTTTGTGGCTGAAGTGTATAATGCTTACGATAAAAGTCTTATCGGCATTGTCCGTGACCCTTACGGTCCACCGCTTAAGAGATGGAAAAATCCGCCTAATCACCCCCCTGATGCCAATGTTCAGTCATCTTCGTTGAGCCTCAAAAATTTTGACGGAAATGATTCGGTTAGCGTCATTATTAAGAATTTTAGCCCGCCGCGCCCTCCTCATCCTCCCCGTAAATCACCGGAAGAAGCCGGCGTTGAGTTCGGGCTGATATTTTTGCTCACAGGCGCGGTTTTGAGCTTGTTAATTGGGTTTTACATTAAAAAGAACTTTATTAATCCGTTTGTTGCCATATCTGACGCTTCAGAGAGAATTCAAAAAGGGGATTTGTCATTTCAGCTCGATACTAAGACAAGTTCCCAAGAAGTGAGAAATACCTTTTTGAGTTTTAATCAAATGATAGAGGGCTTGAAAGAAAAAGAAGAAATCAGAAACAGTTTCATAAGCAGTCTCACCCATGATTTAAGGACACCTTTGATTGCACAGGAACGTGCGTTGGAGATGATTTCCGATGAATTTGAAAAACTGAATTTGTCTGAACCTTATAAGCTGGCGAAAAGCCTTGCTAAAAATAATAAGCACCTGCTTGTGATGGTGAATTTAATCCTTGAAACATACAGATTTGACGAAAAGAATATTAAGCCGGTTATCGCTCCGCTCGATTTGCGTGAAATTGTCAGGCAGTCATTTGAGCAGCTTTCTTCTCTTGCATCGGATAAACAAGTTAAATTCGAAAATCTCGTCCCTGCGGATTTTCCGAAAATCAATGCGGATGCTCATTTTTTAAAAAGAGTGCTGCTTAATCTTATGTCTAACGCTCTTGATAATACAGGCAATAACGGCAGGATTGCAGTGTCATCGGAGATAAGAGATAATAAAGTCTTTATTACCGTTGAGGACAACGGGTTAGGCATTTCCGAAAAGGAAATAAATTATTTGTTTGACAAATACTACACCGGCAAAAGCGATGAAAGAAAGTTGGGTTCCGGACTCGGGCTTTACGTTTGCAAAAAACTGATTGAAATGCATAACGGAAATATTACCGTTGAGAGCAAAGAAAACGAATTCACCAGATTTACCGTTACTTTTCCGTCAGAGCTAAAAATAAACGGGGTTGAATAAATATGGTTATTAATGTCTTGATTGCCGAAGATCATGAACTGACAAGGGACGGTATTGCCTACGGCTTGAAGAAATATAAGAACTTGAACATAATCGGTGAGGTTGAAAACGGGGCTGATGCTGTGCGTTTTTGCCAAAAGTCTCATCCTGATATTATTTTAATGGATATTGTTATGCCTGTTATGAGCGGCATAGACGCAACAAAACTGATTAAACGCTCTAATCCCGATTTAAAAGTTCTTATGCTGACTTCTCACAGTGAAAAAGAAAAGGTGCTTGCGGCTTTTGGCTCAGGTGCCGATGCCTACTGCATGAAAAATATTAAGCTTGATGAGCTTGAAAATATTATAAACAACGTCGTAAACGGGGCTGTTTGGATAGACCCCGCCATTGCAGGCTATGTTCTGGAAACCCTTCAATATAAAACCGGTGACGATTGTGAGGCTAATAAAGAAAAAGCCTCTAATTACTCAGATTTTAGTTTGACAAACAGAGAAAAAGAAATACTAAAACATATTTCTGACGGGCTTAGTAATAAAGATATCGCTGATAAACTTGTTATATCTCTATATACGGTAAAAAATCATGTAAGCAAAATTATTCAGAAACTTGCCGTTGATGACAGGACTCAAGCCGCAATTTTGGCGTTGAAAGAAAGAATTATATAGTTACCATTTTGAAAGCTGTTCTTCCCCATTTAATATTTCTTAATAATCTTTTTTGTAAAAAGTGCTTTAAAAATAAAAAAGATTTCGGTTTTCCGAAATCTCACACCTATTTGCCGGTTAATGTATGGGTTGATAATTAAAAAGCAAATGTATTAATAATTTAGAATATGTTAATTTATATTACTATAATTACAAAATATTGCAATTATTTATTTTTTATATTGTATAATTACTTCGTTATTGGGTTTAGCCAGATAATGTCAAAATTTATGCGGGGTAGAGATGAGTGCGCAAAGTCCTGAAAAAGCCTTAATGTCGATAGAAAACCTCTTTAGTGTCCTGTCTAACAAAGATAGGATAAAAATATTAGGTATGCTTTTTAAAAAGGAGACTGATGTTACTGAAATCCACAGAACGCTGGGTATCAGCCAATCAAGAGCCTCTCAGCACTTAAAACTGATGAAACTCGGGGCGCTTGTTAGTGAAAGAAGACTGGGAAAACGAGTATTTTATAAAATGGCAGCCCCTCAACTGGCAACCGTAATTGTTGCAGCTCTTCATGTTCAATTGGCGAATTTTGCAAGTGATCCTGAAATAACGGTATTAATTCAGGAAACATTAAAGTACTGGCAGGTCTGATATATAGAATTATAATCCAAGACTTGCCTTTAAAGCATCTAGCACATCCATAGCGTCTGCGATATCCGGGCGAGTTGCTATTTCGTCTTTATTGTCATCAAGAATGGTATATTTATTCATTATATGAGCAGAATGTAATTCTCCGCCGTCTTCTTGTATACCTATCGTCTCCAAAGCTTTTGCAATTCCTAAATCAAACTGATCTTTTTTTTCTTTAGTTTCTAAAGCTTTAGGTGCGTGGATAAAGTACAAATCTTTTCTTTTATCACTTGGTTTAAATGAAGTAATTTCGATACCGGGAAATTGTTCAGGCAGTATTTCCATTAATGCTGTAAATTTTTCGCCTGTTTCTCCTTTTGTTTTGTCAGCTTTAACCCAAACGGAACCAAAAGAGACATTTCCAATTTTTCCTATCATCATAATTTTCCTTTCTTAAAATTAGGTTGTTTACTTAAAAACGCTTCATTGCAAAAGTTGATAGCATCTTTGAGAGAAATATTTATATTTATGTGAAAAAACAGCTCCGGTGCTAAAAATTCAATTTAATATTCCTTAATACATGTGTTTATTTATTTTCGTTGATGTATAATACTAAATTAATGAGGAATTACAGAATTTTAGATGAAGTTGATATGAAGAAAATTAATGAAAAACTCAATAACCGTCGTACCCGAAATATCCTTAAAAGGAGGCTTTTTCCGGTTTAGCGCGGTTATTTCATATGGAATTTACAGATGCTAAGTATTGAAATAAGTCTTCTTTTAAGGGGACTTATTTTTTAGAAATGAAATACAAAGATTTTGACAAGAGGAGAAGATGATTAAAGCAGGAATAATAGGCGCAACAGGATACACGGGGCAGGAAACGGCAAGAGTACTCCTTTCGCACCCGCAGGTAAATCTTGTTTGCTGCACTTCTAAAAGCTATACCGGTCAAAAGTACGAAGATATTTATCATAATTTTAAGGGCTTTTACTCGGATGAGTGTGTTTCGGAAGATATTGAAAAACTCTCAAAAGAACTTGACGTAATTTTTCTCGCACTTCCGCACGGGATTGCTTCACAAAAAATAACTCCCGATATTCTGAAAAATACCAGAGTAATTGATTTGGGAGCGGATTACCGTTTGAGAGATAAATCAGAGTACGAACTCTGGTATGAAACACGGCATGAAAGCGAAGAACTGCTTAAAGATGCTGTTTACGGGCTGTGTGAAATAAAGAGAAACAGCATAAAAAACGCAAGGCTTATTGCTAATCCCGGCTGTTATGCAACGTGCAGTATCCTTACAGTTATGCCGCTTCTTAAGGAAGGCATCATTGACGAAGAATCTGTCATAATTGATGCTAAATCAGGCGTTTCAGGCGCGGGAAGGACATTGAACCTCGCTGTCCATTACAACGAATGCAACGAATCCGTTAAGGCGTATAAAGTGGCATCACACAGACATACACCTGAAATTGAACAGGAATTATCCGAAATTGTCGGCAGTAAAATAAAACTGACATTTACTCCTCATTTAATACCGATGAACAGAGGGATTCTGGTAACTGCTTATGCAAATTTAAAAAATAAAATGAAACCCGAAGACATTCAGGAAATCTATAAACAATATTACGGAAACGAGTATTTTATCCGGCTTTTAAACAGAGGTTTGCAGCCTGAAACAAGGTGGGTAAAAGGCTCTAATTTCTGTGATATCGGTTTTGCCATTGATGAGCATACAGGCAGGATAATTTTAACGGGTGTAATAGATAATTTAATTAAAGGAGCGGCCGGTCAGGCTGTTCAAAATATGAATATAATGTTCGGACTTGACGAAAAAACAGGTTTGACAAATATACCGATTTTTCCCGCATAAATTGTGAAAGGAATATCAATAATGAAATTAAAATCTGAAATAAAAACTGTTAAAGGCGGAATAAATGCTCCACAAGGCTTTAAATCCGTCGGAATCCATATAGGTTTGAAAAAATCCA
>CAZEDP010000063.1:0-1637 GCA_964511035.1 uncultured Gammaproteobacteria bacterium | reverse complement strand
GTGATTTTCAGCGAAACACCGTCGGTTGCAGCGGCTGTTTATACAACCAATACTGTGAAAGCTGCTCCTATATTGTGGTGTCAAAAATTAACGGAAAATAATTCAAAAATCAGGGCTATAGTTGTTAACAGCGGTAATGCCAATGCCTGCACCGGTTCTCATGGTTATCTGCATACAGAAATTACTGCTGAGGCAGCGGCGAAGTTTCTCGGTGTTCAGCCCAATGAAGTTCTCGTTGCTTCAACAGGGGTGATAGGAGTGCCGTTGCCCATAGAGACAATTTTATCGGGGCTTAAGAAAGCCTGTCCTTTGATTTCTTCAGGTGAACAGGGTGCCCTTGATGCCGCAACAGCAATAATGACAACAGATACCTTTCCTAAAGAAATTGCGGTTGAATTTGAAATCGACGGGAAACCCGTCAGAATTGCCGGTATTGCCAAAGGCTCGGGCATGATACATCCCAACATGGCAACTATGTTGGCTTTTATAACAACCGATGCTGATATTACCGAAAACATGCTTGAATTGGCGCTTAGCGAAACTGTTGCCGACACTTACAACATGATTTCGGTTGACGGCGACACCAGCACCAACGATATGGTTGCGGTACTTGCTAACTCAGAGGCGGATAACATTTTAATAGACAAGGAAGACGAGAAATATTTCTTGTTTAGAGACGCGCTTTACATCGTAAACAGGCATCTTGCACAGCAAATTATTAAAGACGGCGAAGGTGCAAGCAAATTTCTTGAAGTAGCAGTTAATGGCGCAGTTTCACAACCCGATGCCAGGCTCATTGCAAAGTCTGTTATTTCTTCAAGTCTTGTAAAAACCGCATTCTTCGGCGAAGATGCAAACTGGGGAAGAATTCTTTGCGCTATGGGCTACTCGGGCGGATATTTTGATCAAAGTAAAACCAATATCACTTTTGAAAGTTCCGCAGGAACAATTACGCTGATGAGAGACGGTTTGCCGATTAAATTTGACGAAGTGCAGGCAAAGAAAATATTGAAAGAAAATGAAATCAGGATTTTAATCAATCTTGCGGACGGCGACTCTCAGGCAACAGCCTGGGGATGCGATTTGAGCTATGAATACGTAAAAATTAACGGAGAATACCGGACATAATGGAAGAATATATTAAAAAAGCCAAGGTTTTAATTGAAGCCCTGCCGTATATCAAAGAATTTTACGGTAAAACCGTAGTCATAAAATACGGCGGAAGCGCAATGACCGATGAAAAAATTAAAAAAGCGGTTATTCAGGACATAGTTCTGATGAAACTTGTAGGAATTAACGTTGTAATCGTTCACGGCGGAGGACCGGAAATCAGCAGACTCCTCAATCAGGTCGGCAAGAAAAGTGAATTTATCGACGGTTTGAGAGTTACTGACGCTGAAACAATGGACATTGTTCAGATGGTTCTGGCGGGCAAAATCAATAAAGACATAGTCGGATACATTCAGGCAAACGGGCTTAAAGCGGCGGGAATTTGCGGCAAGGACGGCAATCTCCTCAAAACCGAAAAATTGCTCGTGAACGGAAAAGATGCCGGTTTTATCGGTAACATTGTATCTGTTGATGTCTCAATTATCGAAACTATGATAAACAGCGATTTTATTCCTGTTATTTCCCCA
>CAZEDP010000062.1:0-8833 GCA_964511035.1 uncultured Gammaproteobacteria bacterium | reverse complement strand
AGATGCGGAAAAATTCGATTTTTCCAAAAAATCAGAATTTTTCCGTACCCTCTATACACTTATTAAAATTGTAAAAATTTGTAAATAAAACTTCTAAAGCATGACAACTTTATGCCTGTTTGGGTTTTAAACCAAAATAGATCAATGAATAATTATCAAGAAGGGTAAGAAGTTGTGAAAATTGGTTCAGTATCTATATTTAAGAATACCGGTTGCCCAAAACAACTGCAGATAAATAAATACAATAATTTCATCAATGCGGGTTCAGAACCGCTTAAGGCTGATACGGTTTGCTTCGGGCAACATATTTCAGTTGCAGGCGGGTCGGAAGACAGACTCGTTGAATACGGGCACAACGCTTATGAAGAAGGTGATTTTGACGGGGCAATCGAACATTTTTCACAAGCCCTTGGATTAAACGCTTTTAATGCTAATGCTTTGGTAGCAAGAGCAGGAGTTTATTTGGATCTGGAACAATATGAAAAAGCCGAAGAAGACTTAAGAGCCGCTATTAATATAACACCAAACAACAGCAGGATTTACGGCCTTCTTTGTGAGGCTTTATCCAAGCAAAACAGAGATGATGAAGCATCGGAAGCAATAGAACAAGGCATGGAAATAAATCCTGACAGTTTTTTATATTATTATCGTTCTGCATTGAGCTTTAAACAGGGTAAGTATGATGAAGCATTAGCCGATATTGATGTTGCAATAGAAGATGACGCGGGAAATGATAAGCTTTATGTATTGAAAGGCCGCATTTTTCAGGAAAAAGACAAATTTGATGATGCTATTGACTGTTACGGCGAGGCACTTAATATATATCCTGAAAATTATGAAACTTTAGCATATATGGGTTCGGCATTTTTAGATAAGGAACAATATGATACAGCTATAACCTATTTAAATCTTTCAATAAAAATGGAAACAAATAATCCAAAAGCATTTAATTATCGGGGATTGTGTAAATTGCAGCAAGGTTTAGCCGAAGAGGCTTTGGGAGATATTAATAAAGCTATTGAAATAAATCCGAAATCTACGGAATATTGGTTTAACGGAGCTGCAATTCTGCAGGATTTAGGAAATTACGAAGACGCAATAAATTATTATAACTGTATTATTAAACTGAATCCTAAAGACATAGAGGCTTATACAAATAAAGCCGTTTGCCTTAATTATCTTGGTAAATATAAAGAAGTGGTCGATGCTTCAAGCCAAGGACTAAACGTTGATAACCAAAACACCCAATTATATGCTGTGAGAGCAAGTGCCAAAAGTAAACTGGGTGATTACAATGGCGCAATGATTGATATTGACAAAGCTATAAGTCTTGAACCCGAGGATGAGTCCAATTATATAGTAAAAGCTGTTTGCCTTATGGATGCCAAATTGTTTGAAGAAACGGAAACAATCTTGACACCAATAATCAAAAAAGGTTCTGAAGACGGAGATGTGTATTTATACAGAGCCGGCTGCAGAAAAGAGCTTAAAAATATTGAAGGTGCGGTTCAAGATTGCAAAAAAGCCATGGAATTGTATTCATCAAAAAAAGATGAAACAGGTTTAGGACTTGCTGAAAGTTTTTTAAGCGAACTCCCGCAAAGTTTAAATGAATAGATTGGAAGTAATGTTATGAAAATTGGTTCAGTATCTATATTTAAGAATACCGGTTACCCAAAACAACTGCAGATAAATAAATACAATAATTTCATCAATGCGGGTTCAGAACCGCTTAAGGCTGATACGGTTAGTTTTGGGCAGAATGTTACTGCAATCCCCGGAGAAGAAGCCGTCTTTGTTGAGAAAGGTCATAAACTTTGCGACGATGGCAACTTCGAAGACGCACTAGAGCAATACTCTCAAGCTATAGAAATAAATCCCTTAAATGACGAGGCTTTTATTTGCAGAGCGGATGCATACTTAAATTTGGGCAAATATGAAGAAGCTGAGGAAGATGCAAGTATGGCAACCGCGATTGATCCTTTGAATGCTTTTCATTACGGTATGTTAGGCAATATTCTTTCCTGTCAGGGAAAATTTGCTGAGGCGCTTGAAAGTTTTGACAGGTCGATAGAAATAGATTCAAAAAGTGCGGAATTGTTTTTAAATCGTTCAAGTTTTTATTTTGATATGGGCGAATATGATGCGGCTTTAAAGGATATTGGAGAAGCAATCGAATTAGACTCTAATCAAGGCGAATATTATTTTTCGCAAGGCAGTATTTATGCCGCAATGGCACGTTTTGAAGAAGCAATAAACAGCTTTGATATTGCGATTGACATTAATGAGAATGACGCTGAAGCCTATATGAAAAGGGGAATGTGCAAAGTTAATTTGGGAAGATTTGATGAAGCAATAGAAGACCAGTCTAAAGCTCTTAAGCTCAATCCCAAGCAAAGCAGCTGGCTCCAGCACAGGGGGTTTATTTTCCAAAAAATGGAAGATTATGACAAAGCAATAGAGGACTATGACAATTGTCTAAATTTAAATCCCACAAACGAATTTGCGTTATTGAACAAAGCTATGTGTCTTAATCATCTCGAAAAATATAACTTAGCAATAATTGAAGTCGATAAAGCATTAAAATTAGATGCTAAAGATCCTGTTGCATACTACATCAGGTCATATTCAAAGTTCAAATTGAACGACGTCAACGGAGCTTTGGGAGATATTGACACTGCAATTAAGCTTTCACCCGACAATGCCAATAATTATTTTGCCAGAGGCACCTACAAAGAAAAAACAGGAGACTTTGAAGGAGCTGAAAAGGATTATTCCTTGGCGCTTAAAAAAGAACCGGACAACGAGCATTACTTATTGTATAGAATTGACTGCAGAAGACAATTAGACAATATATCAGGCGCGTTGGAAGATGCTAAAAGGCTTATGAAAATTTATATTAAAAATAATCAATCGGGAAAAATTGTGCAAATTAAAAACTTAATCCAAGATTTATTGGGAGAAGGGAATTAATATCAGTGAAAATTACTGCCACAGCGTTTATTAATGCTTATCCTCCGGTTTTTCTGCAAAAAAATAATGTTAATAACTTCAGAACAAATATTGCCGGAAAAGATACTGTTTGTTTTGGAGTTAGATACAAAGATTTAGATGAAGAAGCCCTTTTGGAGGAAGCAAGAGAATTATATGATCAGGAGAAATACAAAGAAGCGATAGCTCTTTATGACCAAATCATAAAGAAAAACGAATCTAACGCCAGAGCTTTTTTCAAAAGGGGTCTTGCATATTTGCATATGGGAAAACTTGAACAAGCTGAAGATGATTTTAGAATGGCATCAACAATTAACCCAAGGTTATCCGATGCTCAGGGGTTTGTAGCTGTCAGTTTAAAACTTCAGGGGCTACTTGATGAAGCAATGGAACATTGTGATAAAGCGATTGAAATAGATTCTGATAATAGTTTTATTTATTGTGTAAAAGCCAGTATATATTTAGAACAAGGGCATAGTGACCTTGCACTAAACAATATTGAAATGGCAATTGATTTATCTCCAAATGATCCCGACTATTATTTTTTGAAAGGGAGAATTTTGAATGAAAAAGGGGCTTTTGCTGATGCTCTAGAATGTTTTGAAAATGCTCATAATTGCTTTGACGAAACAGAGAATCGCGAAATTAAACTTCCAAGCATCCTTGTTATGAAAGCAAGATGCAAGAACGAGTTGGAACTTTATCACCAAGCATTGCAGGATTGTAATGAAGTTCTAACCTTAGATACCAATAATGATGTAGCTTATTTTGAAAGAGCCCGTGCTAATTTTAATTTACAAAAAGACCAAGATGCTTTAGAAGATATGAATAATGCCATAAAGCACAATGATAAAAACCACAAATACTATTATTTAAGAGGTTTTATAAAAAAATGTCTTGGGGATTACAATTCTGCAGTTCAAGATTTTGAACAATCTTATAAGCTTAATCCAAATGAAATAGATACTATTTTGGAACTTGGAGAATGTAATTTGACTTTGAAACAAAATGATGAGGCAATAAAATATTTAAAAATGGCAGAAGTATTCTTTTTAAAGGAAAATGATGAAGAAAGCCTTAAAGTTGTGCAAAGTGTTCTAGAAAAGATAGCAGCTTCTTAAACAAATAAATATCTGTATGCTACGATTTATTGAAAGCAATAAATTTCAAGGGTTTTCCTGTTGTGGCAAATCAAAATATTTCTGATGTCTTTAATAAAATAATCTCTTCATCGGCACGTTTTCGTGACTTATTGAGAAAAATCGGCAAATACAAATCTCTTTCTGTTTCAGGGTTAAATACGCCGTCAAAAGAATTTTTGGCTTCCTTTCTTATAGACAGCCTTAAAAAGCCCATTGTGATCATAACGCCGGATATTTCCACGGCTTTAAAATATATGTCAGCCCTTAAAATACTAAGCTCAAGCCGAATAAAATTCCTGCCTTCCGAAGAAATATCACCCTACGAAGCTATGTTTTCGGATGTTTTTGTTCTGGGGGAGCAGTTAAAAATATTAGAAGAATTCAAAGAGGGAAAAATCGATGCTCTTGTAATAAACTCAAAAGCTTTAAGCACAAAACTGCTTTCAGCGGAGGAACAAAAAGAAAATACCTTAAAATTGTCAGTCAAAGGGAAATTCGATATTGATGAAACTGCTGAAAAGCTTGTCAAAATCGGCTATAAAAGAGTAAGCACAGTTGAAGACCCCGGCGAATTCAGCAAAAAAGGCGATATTCTCGATGTTTACCCGATATCTGCAAAACCTGTAAGAATTGTGTTTTTTGCGGACGAAATAGAGAATATCAAGAATTTCAGCATCGATACCCAGCGTTCAACAGGCAGTATAAATGAAGTTTCAATTGAACCGCTCTACAAGGTTATCTATTCGGAAAACAAAAAAGAAACTATGCTGAACAAATTAACTGAACTAAAAGAAAAACAGGAAAAATCAATAAATGAAGTTTTTGCTGATGCTCTGGATATTACTTATGAAAACACTCTTGAATACATTGAAAAAGGCGGGTATTTTGAGGGAATAGAATATTTTGCTCCCCTCTTATCAGCAAAAAGCGGGTGCGTGTTTGATTTTTTCCCTGAAGACACTCTTGTCCTGAACCACGAATCACACGAAATTCGGCAGAAAATCTTTGTTTCCGATGAAAAATACCGCAAAGAATATGAAGAAAATACTGAAAAAGGTCTTGCATTAATACTCCCTGAGTTTTTGCATTTAAGAGAGCATGAAATATCAGCTCATTTGAATAAATATAAACAGCTAAACCTCGACAGTTTCATAGGAGAAGAAGGCTTTATTTATGAAGATTTGGAGTGCGACTATGTTCCTAAATTCATGTCAAACCTTGATAAAGCTGTTGACTATATTATTCAGGAAAGAGCATCGGGAAAAAAGATATTTATCTTTACTGAATACCCGATTCAGATTGAAGAACTCCTCAAAAATAAAGAGTGTCCGGTTTCATTTTTAGAAGAAATTTCAGAAGATTTGGATATTTCCGCCGGTGTTGTTTTGGTTAAAGAACCTCTTCAAAGCGGGTTTGTACTCCCTGATGCTAATCTGTGCGTTATAACCGACGGCGAGCTGTATGAAAGAAAAGTTAAAAAGCCCACGATTTCAAAAATGACCTCTAAAAAAGAGAATATAGACTTTTTAACTTCCGTTAACGACATAAGCGAAGGGGATTTTGTAGTTCATTCAAGACACGGCATCGGAAAATTTATCGGCATGAGCAAGCAATTCCTCGGTGACGAGCAAAAAGACTACCTGACTATTGAATATGCGGGAAATGATAAGCTCTACATCCCCGCTGAGCAGATAAATTTCCTGTCAAGGTACAGAGGCTCCGGAACCGTACCCAAATTATCAAAAATGGGCGGTACAGAGTGGGACGGCATTAAACGCAAGGTCAAAAAATCCGTCAGCGACATTGCACAGGATTTATTAAACCTTTACGCCAAAAGAGCAAAATCAAAAGGATTTGCTTTCGAGCCCGATGCGCCCTGGCAAGGCGAAATGGAAGAAGCCTTTCCTTATACCGAAACTCCCGACCAGTTAAATGCCATAAATGAAGTTAAAAATGATATGGAATCCGACAAACCCATGGATAGGTTAATATGCGGCGACGTTGGCTTTGGCAAAACCGAGGTTGCATTAAGAGCAGTTTTTAAGGCTATTTTATCGGGAAAACAGGTTGCCGTCCTTGCGCCGACTACAATTCTTGCGCATCAGCACTATTTGACTTTTAGGGACAGGTTTGCGGCTTATCCGGTTAAAGTTGAACTGTTATCAAGATTTAAAAGCTCCAAAGAACAGAAGGAAACTGTAAAGAGGCTTTTAACAGGGGAATGCGATTGTGTAATAGGAACCCACAGGCTTTTATCAAAGGATATCGAATTTAAAAATCTGGGATTGGTTGTGATAGACGAAGAACACCGCTTCGGTGTTGCCCATAAAGAAAAAATGAAACACTTAAGAGCGGAAGTTGACGTTATAGCAATGTCGGCAACTCCAATTCCGAGAACTCTTTATATGGCTTTGTCCGGTTCAAGGGACATGAGTTTGATAAACACCCCGCCTGTTAACCGCTCGCCCGTAAAAACTTATCTGGGATATTACAATGAGGCTTTGATTAAAACCGCAATCAGCCATGAACTTGAAAGGGAAGGACAGGTTTATTTCGTTCACAACAGAGTTCAGTCAATCTACTCAAAAGCAAAGGAGCTTCAGGAACTTCTGCCTGACGCAAAAATAGCCGTGGCGCACGGTCAGCTTAATGAAAAAGAGCTCGAAACAATTATGGAGGAATTTTCAGAAAAAGCTTATGAAGTGCTTGTCTGCACAACCATAATCGAGTCAGGGCTCGATATCCCTAATGTAAACACAATAATAATAGATTCAGCCGACAAAATGGGCCTGGCACAACTTTATCAGTTAAGAGGAAGGGTGGGCAGAAGCGATGTTCAGGCTTATGCTTACTGTTTCCATAAACCTGACCTTACATTATCGCCGGAAGCTCAAAAAAGACTGGAAGCAGTAAGGGATTTTACTTCGTTGGGCAGCGGCTATCAAATAGCATTAAGGGATTTGGAAATACGCGGGATAGGAAATATTCTGGGGGCTCAACAACATGGAAATATGGCCGCCGTTGGTTTTGATTTGTACTGTAATTTGCTTGAAGAAAGCATAAACGAACTCCGTGGTCAAAAAACACTGCGGAAAGAGCCTCCTGTCGTTGACATAAACATTACCGCCTATATCCCCGACGGCTGGATTGAGAATAAAGAACAAAAAATGATTGAGTATAAACGTCTTGCCGATGTAGCGAGCTTAAGAGAACTGGAAGCAATACAAGACGAGTGGACAGATCGGTTCGGCAAAATCCCGCAGGAAGTTTTAAGACTAATACAGGTGGTCAAAATAAGACAGCTCGCTCTTGATGCAAAAGTAAACTTAATAAGAGAAATCGAACATAATGTACGAATTTTTTCCGATTATGATATATTTGAGTGGAAAGAAATAAAATCTAAACTTCCCGAAAATTTAGCTAAAAGACTAACTGCGACAAACGCGCCTGTTTCTTCCCAAAACGGCAGTCTAATAATTAATTTAAACTGCATAGGGCTTTCGGGAGATGACAAGTTAAATTTACTGGAAGATTTGTTTCGTAATATAACAATAATGTCAAAAAACCTTAAATGAGGAGATAGATATGAAAAAACTTGTGCTTTCCATAATTGCTTTATCGCTGTTAACACTGACAGGCTGCGGTAAACTGAATCAGGCAGACAATTCTAAACCCATAATAAAAGTCAATAACGGCACAATTACTCAAAAATCCTTTGATAAAATGTTCGATATGGTTTATAAAAGTTCTCCAATGGGAGCCAAGAATCTTGAAATAAAGAGTCCCGAAAACAAATTTGTATATCTTGTGTTCAAAGACCGCGCGGTCAGAGAACTTATTATCAGAGAATTAATTAAGCAAGAGGCAGAAAAAAGAAACATCAAAGTTAAAAAAGAAGAAATTGATAAAACTGTTAACGAAATATCCGAAAAAATGGGCGGAAAAGAAAAAATGGAAGCTACTCTTGTCATTCACGGTTTAAATAAGAAGGAATTTATTGACAGCGTTAAGCTTGACCTTATGACCAAAAAGCTTCTCGATAATCTCGCACTTAATTTAAAACCATCCGATAAAGAGCTTATGGCTTTTTACAATAAAAATAAAAAATCTAAATTTACTTACCCCGACCAGGTCAGAGCTTCGCATATATTGATAAGCGCTAACCTTGACGAAATTAGGGAACAATTAAAGTCTGAAAAGCTTTCCCAAGCTGAAAAAGAAAAAAGAGCAATGGAAGAAATCCAAAAAACCAAAGAAAAAGCTTCAGGTATCTTGAAGCAGGTTAAAGCAAACCCTTCAAAATTTGAAGAATTTGCCAAAAAATATTCTGATGACCCGTCCAGTGCACTTAAAGGCGGAGACCTCGGCTTTTTCTCCAAAAATGATATGGTTCCTGAATTTTCAAGAGTTGCTTTTTCTTTGACACCGGGAAAAATAAGCAATTTAGTTACAACAATATACGGATTTCATATTATAAAAGTATCTGACCGTAAAACCTCCGGTATTATGCCTTTTGAAGAAGTAAAAAGCGATATAAGCAAATATCTTGTTGATACACAAAAAATGGAGTTACTCCAAAAACTTATTGAAAGCTCAAAAAATTCGGCAAAAATTGTTTATCTTGATACAAGCTATGATCCCTCAGAAATAGAAAAGGAAGCAAAAGTTGCACCTCAACCGCCTGCCGAATCAATGTCCGC